>NZ_JBFNXW010000001.1:302704-605409 GCF_040811775.1 Balneola sp. MJW-20 | reverse complement strand
AATGAAACGGGCTGCAAACAACCAGATAATTCCTGGTGCTAGTCCGATGAGAATGTAACCGATCCCGAAACCCAGCAAAGAAAATAGAAGGACTGGTCTTCTTCCATACTGATCACTCAATGCACCGATCACCGGAGCAAAGATAAACTGGGTAGCGGCATAGGTAAAAGTGATCCATCCAGCGTATAATGATGCTGTGCTAAGTCCTTGCCCAATCAACTCCATGATAAGATCCGGCATTACCGGAATAATTATACCAAGGCCGATCACATCCACTAATACAGTAATGAAAATAAATGTAAGTGCAGCTTTACTGTTTTTGGTCATAGGAATAGTTTGTGTAGAATCACTTCCTCAACGTTGATCAACCTTTTTAACCCTCTGAATTTTTTCGATGGCCAAGTTAACAACAAAACAGATCTTAAATCAGAATTTATCCAGAAAGACCCCTTCCGCCTTAAGAGACCTCAAACTGATCGTTCATAATATACGGTCTATGCATAATGTAGGTTCAGTATTCCGCTCAGCAGATGCTTTTGGGGTGGGTGAGATCATAATTTCCGGTTATTCTCCTGTTCCTCCCCGACCAGAGATCTCAAAAACTGCGATCGGTGCCGAAGAATTTGTGAAATGGAAGTATGTAGATGAGATCGATACTTATCTTAGTGAAATGAAAAAAAGATCATACCGGGTTATCGGTCTTGAACAAACCACCCACAGTATCGCACTACCTGAGATCAAGATATCCGGTAGTGATAAATTAATTCTGGTATTAGGCAACGAAGTAACTGGAATTGATGATGAGATCATGAGGCTTATAGATGAATTTGTGTTGATACCTCAATTTGGACACAAGCATTCACTTAATGTCTCAGTTGCTGCCGGGGTTATGCTCTATGGAGTTCTATCAAAAGTATGGCAGGATAATTAAATATCAACTTTATACAATAAACACAGCATTTCTTATCTTCGACCAAATCAAGAAAAATTTATCGATGTCTACAGACCAGAAGATCCTTGTTACCTCTGCCCTTCCTTATGCAAACGGTCCCATTCATTTGGGCCACCTTGCAGGAGCTTACCTTACCGCTGATTTTTATGTTCGCTATAAACGACTTACCGGTGCGGATGTCGCATTCATTTGCGGATCCGATGAACACGGAGTAGCGATCACTATTGCTGCAGAAAAAGCCGGAAAAAAACCTCAGGATATCGTGGATCGCTTCCACAAGATGAATAAAGAGGTTTTTGAGGAATTTGGTATCTCTTTTGATTATTACGGAAGAACCAGCTCAGATACTCATCGGGAAACTTCTCAGGAATTCTTTAAAAAACTGTATGAACAGGGGTTCTTTAAAAAGAAAGTGGAAAAACAGCTTTATGATCCCAAAAAAGACATGTTCTTGCCTGACCGATATGTTAAGGGAACTTGTCCAAATTGCGGATTTGAAGAGGCTTATGGTGATCAGTGTGAGAACTGTGGTACTTCCCTATCTCCTACCGAATTAAAGAACCCCGTAAGCGCTTTAAGTGGTGAGGTTCCGGAGCTAAAAGAGACCACTCACTGGTATATGCCACTTGGTGAGGTTCAACCTAAACTAGAAGAATGGGTGGATACCTGGGACGGATGGAAAGCTAATGTTACCGGCCAGGTTAGGTCCTGGCTTAATGATGGCCTTTCTGATCGTGCCGCAACGCGTGATCTGAGCTGGGGAGTACCGGTTCCGGTAGAAGGTGGAGAAGGAAAAGTATTATATGTTTGGTTTGACGCACCCATTGGATATATCTCTGCCACAAAAGAATGGGCAAAAGCTTCCGGAGAGGTTGATAAATGGAAGGATTTCTGGCAGGATCAGAATACCGAACTATATCATTTCATCGGAAAGGATAACATTGTATTCCATTGCATTATGTTTCCGATTCTCCTTATGGAACATGGCGACTATGTATTACCAAAGAATGTGCCCGCTAATGAATTTCTGAACCTGGAAGGAAAGAAGTTATCAACCTCCCGCGGATGGGCGGTATGGTTACATGAATATCTTGAAGATTTTAAACCTGACCTGCTGAGATATGCATTGGGTTCTACCCTCCCGGAAACTAAGGATGCAGATTTTTCATGGAAAGAATTCCAGTCAAGAGTCAATAATGAGCTTGCTGATGTACTAGGTAACTTCGTGTTTCGTGCCTTGTCATTTACTGATAAATATGCAGAATCTAAAGTTCCGGAACTTATTGAGCCTTCAGATTTAGATAGAAAAACGCTTCAATTAATTGAAGGCCAAAAAGATAAAATAACTGACTCACTGGAAAGATTTCGTTTTAAGGAAGCCTTATCCGAAACTATGGAGCTTGCGAGAATCGGTAACCGTTACTTCACAGAAACAGAACCATGGAAGAGCAGAAAAGACGACCCTGTGAGCTGCGGCAACACATTGAATGTCAGTCTTCAGATCTGTGCTGCATTGTCAATGCTATTAGAGCCTTTTATTCCTGATTCAGCTGCTGAAATAAGAAGTCAGCTCAGCTTATCTGATGAATTCAGCTGGAGTAACATCAAAGCAGGTATACTTCCAAAAGACCATAACATATCCACAGGAAAGATCCTTTTTGAAAAAATTGAAGACGAAGAAATAGAAGCACAATTGGAAAAACTTGAAAATAGAGCAGCTGAGAACGAAGACGCCGTTGATCTTCCGGAACTCAGAGACAATATCGAATTCAATGATTTCATGAAACTTGATCTAAGAGCGGGGAAAATTCTCACAGCAGAAAAGATCGAGAAATCAAATAAGCTGCTCAAATTTACCGTAGATATTGGAGTTGAGAAACGAACGATCGTTTCAGGAATCGCAAAATTCTATAAACCTGATGAGCTTATAGGCAAGCAGGTTTGTGTAGTTGCTAACCTGGCTCCAAAAAAACTCATGGGAGTTGAAAGCAAAGGAATGATCCTGATGGCAGAGAATCCTGAAGGCGACCTGCGATTTGTTGAAACTGATGCAACACCAGGTAGTCAGATATCATAACAGATCAGGAAAACAGGCCAGATTTGAAAACAACGATCACCGATAGAAGCGGTCTTGGATGCAAATTTGAAAACGGAAAATTTGTATTTCGTTTATTCTCATCTCATGCATCATCAATAGCATTATACATATTTGATGAATATGAGGACCCTAACCCGAGAATAGAATCCATGAAATTCACGGAAGATGGGATCTGGGAATACTCCACAAATGACGATCTCTGGAATAAGTTTTATGCTTATTCACTTGTATTCCCTGATAATGAGGGAAAGAAAGTTGAAAATACCGATTATCTTATCGCTGACCCCTTTTCCAGGTATGTCGTGACCATTAATAATCACCTTCAGCACGCCCGGACACTGATCCTGAAAGAGGAACCTTTTAAATGGAGTGACAGAGACTTTTACCCTCCTTCTGATCCCAGAGATCTTATCATATATGAATGTCATATAAAAGATATGGTTGCGCACCCTTCAGCCAATACTTATGTCCAGGGTATTTACAATGATTTTATTCAGGCTGAAACTGGCGGTATGACCCACCTGAAAAAACTGGGTGTGAATGCCGTAGAATTTCTTCCACTTCAGAAATTCGCCTATTACGAGCCACCATTTGACCATATGACGGAAACGGGTGTTCGAAATACCTGGAATCCTTACAGTATCAATCACTGGGGTTATATGACCAGCTTCCACTTTGTTCCGGAGACTCTCTATGCTTCAGATGGTTCATTTAAACACTCTGATATTTCCGGTCATAATGCTAACGCACATCGGGAAGTCAAATCTATGGTTAACCGTCTGCATGGTGAAGGAATCAGTGTGATCATGGACGTGGTCTATAATCATGCCTCTCATTATGATCTTAATCCCCTGAAGTATACTGCCAAAGATCATTATTTCAGACTCGATGATGCCGGAAATTATGTAAATGATAGCTGGACAGGTAACGATATCAGTACTGCTGCAAAGCATTCCCGTGAACTAATTCTGGAATCTCTTATACATTGGGTCAAAGAATATCATATAGACGGATTTCGCTTTGATCTTGCGGGTCTTATTGACTGGGAAACCGTAGAGATGATATCTGCTGAACTGAAAAATGTTAAGCCGAATATCATCCTGATTGCGGAACCTTGGGGCGGGGCGTATAAACCGGATGGCTTTAGTGACCGGGGATGGGCCTCATGGAATGACCGTATGAGGAATAATTTTAAAGGATATGATCCTGAACATGATAAAGGATTTATATTCGGAAATTTTAATCCCCACGTAAATCGGTTTGCCATTGAAAATGGCTTCAGAGGATCTTTAAAAGACCATGAACATGGTCTGTTCAGAAGTTCAAGGCATGCGCTGAATTACCTTGAAAGTCATGATGGTTACACCCTGGCAGACTACATTCGTATTGTATTGGAACCTGAGATACTGAATACTGAGATCAAAGATATTGAAGATCATACTACGCTCAATGAGGAGCAGATGAGAATATGTAGATTAGCAGCTCTCTCTCTATTTGTATCCCAGGGAATTACGATGATTCACGAAGGTCAGGAATACGGGAGGTCAAAAGTGATCAGGCATACGGATGTGAAGGATTCGCGAGCGGGCTATATTGATCGCGATACTTATAATAAAGACAATGAGACCAATTGGATCAACTTTGAGCATATTTCCCTTAATGAAGAACTATTTAATTACTACCGTGGACTTATTGAATTGAGACTAAATGCTCCGGCACTCAGGAAAGCTGCTTCTGATGAAATTAATTTCAAAGTATATCAGGATCCACTGCATGTTACTTTTTCTTTAGAGGGACATGGCACTAATGATAAATATGATTACTTTGTCTCGATCAATACAAACCCTCATCAAGATCATGAAATCATATTACCTGAGGGTTATTGGGAGTTACTTGTTGATGATCAACAAGCAGGGTCCAATACAATTAAAAGCGTTGAATCATCATACATGGTTAAAGCTTGTACAGGTACGGTATTGAGGAAGTTGCGTGTGAATAAAGCTTAAAATATTTTAGGCCCGTTTAATATTAATCCTATGGAGGAAAAATTTGGCTGTTAGTACAAATACAGATCGTGGTTCATGGAATTCAAAATTAGGCTTTATCCTTGCTGCCGCAGGTTCTGCCGTTGGTTTAGGAAATATATGGGGATTCCCGACACAGGTTGCATCTAATGGTGGAGCCGCTTTTCTGATCATTTATCTTATCTGCTCCTTTCTGATCGGTTTTCCTGTTATGGTTGCTGAAATTACTATTGGTCGGAATACGGGAAAAAACCCGGTGGGAGCATTTAAAGCCCTTCATTCAAATAAATTCTTCCCATTGGTAGGTCTTTGGGGGGTCATATGTGGCGTGATGATCCTCTCCTTTTATACGGTAATTGCTGGTTGGGCATTCGGCTATGCCTTTGAGGAATTATTTCTGGCACTTAATATGCCCGCCGCTGCAGACTGGTTAAAAGATACCGGTAACGGATTGAAAAATGCTATTGTTGCTACAGTATTCATGCTGGGTACCATTAAGATCATCTCAGGTGGAGTTAGTGATGGTATCGAGCGAGCCACGAAAACCATGATGCCTTTACTGATCGGTATTCTTGTCATTATGATCGTCTATGTATTGTTTCAACCCGGAAGCGCGGAGGGAATTCGGGAGTATCTTTTACCGGATTTCAGCATGATAAATGCGGACCTCATTTTTTCAGCAATGGGTCAGGCTTTCTTCTCCTTATCTCTGGGTATGGGAGCGCTCATTACCTATGGTTCATATCTGAATAAAAAAGAAAATATTCCCCAGGCTGCAGCATTCGTTACCTTGGCTGATGTTGGGATTGCATTCCTGGCCGGATTACTGATCATTCCTGCAATGTATCTGGCACAATCAAACGGGGTCAATATCTTTGTGGATGGTCAGCTTGCTGACAGTACAACACTGGTATTCACGGTGCTCCCGGCCTTATTTAACAGCATGGGTTTTATAGGCACTATTTTCGGTGTGACCTTCTTTCTCCTTCTGAGTATTGCAGCTCTTACTTCTACGATCTCACTTCTCGAGGTCCCGGTATCATATGCTATAGATGAGTACGATGTAACGAGGAAAAAAGCTGCCCGCAACATCGGACTGGGAATCCTGGTGGTATCGATCATTATTTCCTTTAACCCAAACCTGATCGATTACTTCGTAATTGTATTCAACAATATTGGATTACCATTAGGCGGATTTCTGATCTGTGTCTTTATAGGGTATGCCTGGAAAACGGAAAATGCCATTAATGAAATGGAGTATGGCTTTGCCGGTATAAGACAAACATTATTTGTTAAGGTCTGGCCGATCTTCATAAAATTCATATGCCCTGCTGCAATTCTGTATACTCTTGGACAAACATTGGTTGGCTTGTTTTAATCAATCCCATTTGTTCTTGTTATACATAACAGTGAGTGGTATTTTTGAGCGTCAAAATTAACTCGGAGGAAAATATTTAATGTCTAAAGTCTCAACCTCGGACTTCCGAAACGGACTTGTACTGGATCTTGACGGTGAACTGTATTCTATCACCGAATTCCAGCATGTAAAACCCGGAAAAGGCGGTGCATTTGTTCGCACCAAACTAAAGGGTATCGTAAATGAAAAAAATATAGATAAGACTTTCCGATCTGGAGAAAATGTTGAATCCGTAAGGGTCGAACGCAGAGAATACCAATACCTGTATAACGATGGTCAGCTCTACTTTTTCATGAACAATGATACCTATGAGCAAATCCCGGTTAACCCCTCTCAGGTAAATCGCAAGGACTATCTGGTAGACGGTCATACTTGCACGCTGTACTTCAATGCTGATGAAGAAAGCGTACTATATGCCGAGCCAATGGATCAGATCGAAGTAACTATAGAAAATACAGACCCCGGTGTACGCGGAGATACCGCACAAGGGGGCTCCAAACCTGCCACTCTGGAATCAGGAGCTGTAGTACAGGTTCCGCTTTTTATCAATGAAGGTGAGAAGGTCAGAGTTGACACCCGTACAGGCGAATATTTAGAACGAGCAAAATAATTGAATCATGGATCTAAAAATCATTAAGAACATTTTGAACCTGATCTCGGAATCTGATGTAAATGAGGTTTCAATTGAGGAAGGTGATTTTAAAATAAAAGTCAAAAAACAGGGAACTGTTGAGACGGTAACTTATACTCAACCAGCGGCTCCGGCACCTCAGCCACAGGCCACGGCTGCTCCCGTACAACCTCATACCCCTGCCTCACAGCAATCTGATGCTTCCGGTAGTTCAGACCAGGTAGATGGGGAAGTAGTTAAATCACCAATCGTTGGTACATTTTACGAAGCGCCCTCTCCTGATTCAGATGCCTTTGTGAAAGTCGGAGATAAAGTTTCCAAAGGAGATACACTTTGTATCGTCGAAGCCATGAAGATCATGAATGAGATCGAATCTGACCTTAGTGGTGAGATCGTAAAGATCCTTGTTGAAGACGGACAGGCAGTAGAATTCGACCAACCACTTTTTGTCATTAAATAGGACATCCCAGCATATGTTTAATAAGATTCTTATCGCCAATCGCGGTGAAATTGCACTACGGGTAATAAGAACCTGTAGAGAAATGGGTATCAAAACGGTAGCCGTTTACTCTACCGCTGATGCGGATTCACTGCATGTTAAATTTGCAGATGAAGCAGTCTGTATCGGCCCTCCTGCAGGAAAAGACAGCTATCTGAAAATTCCGAGTATACTTGCCGCAGCGGAGATTACCAATGCGGAAGCAATTCACCCGGGATACGGATTTCTCTCAGAGAATGCAGAGTTTTCACGTATTTGTGAAGAACATGAAATCAAATTTATTGGTCCTTCTCCAGACGCTATTTCCCGAATGGGGGATAAAGCCGTTGCTAAGGCTACCATGATTGAAAATAAAGTACCGGTCGTGCCTGGCAGTGACGGAGTCGTTGAAGATTATGAAACCGCAAAAAAGATCTGTGATGATATTGGATACCCAGTCATCATTAAGGCTTCGGCTGGTGGCGGAGGCCGCGGTATGCGATTGGTTGAAAAAGCAGAGGATCTTAAAAGAAATTATGAAATGTGTCGCAGTGAGGCTGAAACTGCCTTTAACAATCCTGCGGTATATATAGAGAAGTTCGTATTAAATCCTCATCACGTAGAAATTCAGATCCTGGCCGACCAACATGGGAATGCCATGCACCTTGGTGAGAGAGATTGCTCTATGCAGCGACGACACCAAAAAGTATTGGAAGAAGCACCTTCTCCCCTTATGACACCTGAACTCAGAAAAAGAATGGGTGATGCTGCGGTAAACGCCGCCAAAGCAGTAGATTATGAAGGAGCAGGTACCGTAGAATTCCTTGTGGATGATGACCACAATTTCTATTTCATGGAAATGAATACCCGAATTCAGGTTGAGCATCCGGTAACAGAAGAAATAACCGGATATGACCTGGTTGCCGAGCAGATCCGGATCGCAGCAGGTGAAAAGATCGAAGAAACTGAATTTAACTTTGACCTGCTTCACTCTATTGAATGCAGGATCAATGCAGAAGATCCGGCCCATAACTTCCGCCCTTCTGCCGGTGAAATTACCGTATTTCATCCCCCGGGCGGCCATGGAGTAAGACTGGATACACACGCATACTCAGGTTACAGAATTCCGCCAAATTATGACTCCATGATCGCCAAGCTGATCTGTACCGCCCCCACACGTGATGAAGCGATCAGAAAAATGAAAAGAGCTCTTGAAGAATTCATTATTGAAGGAATTAAGACCACAATACCTTTTCAGATTCAGTTACTCGATGATGAGAACTTTAAGAAAGGAAAATTTGATACCAAGTATTTAGAACGATCATTTAAATTTGTACCGAAGGACTAACCATGAACGTACCATCAGAATTAAAATATACCCGTGAGCATGAATGGATCCGTGATAACGGAGACGGGACCGCGACCATAGGAATTACCGATTTCGCACAAAGCGAATTAGGAGATATTGTATTTGTGGAACTCGAAGAAGCAGGCTATGAATTCACAAAAGATGATACTTTTGGTACAGTAGAAGCGGTAAAAACGGTTTCAGATCTTTACGCCCCGGTTGACGGAGAAGTCCTCGAAATCAATGAGGATCTGGAAGACGAACCTGAAATGGTTAATGACGACCCATATGAGGGTGGTTGGATGATCAAAATTAAAATGACAAATCCTGATCAGTTTAAAGATCTGATGTCCGCTGAAGATTATCAGGACATAATCGCTTAACAAAAAGATTTCATGCATAGCCGCCATTCCGAGTGGATCCTGATCCTTGACTACGGTTCACAGTTCACTCAGCTGATCGCTCGCAGATTAAGAGAGTTGAACATCTATTGTGAGATTCACCCTTACAATGTCGATCTGAATGAGGTAAAAGAACCTACTCCCAAAGGAGTAATCCTTTCAGGTGGACCTAAAAGTGTGAACGATCCGGATGCACCCGAACTACAGAAGGAAGTTCTGAACTGGGGAATACCGGTACTGGGAGTATGTTATGGACTGCAGCTTTTGTCTCATAATGAGATCCCTGGCAGTGTTGACAAAGCTGATAAAAGAGAATTCGGTAGAGCCAGACTGAACATTGATGATCATTCAGACTTGCTGAAAGATATTCCCGATGATTCAGTGGTTTGGATGAGTCACGGGGATCATATTCATGAGCTTCCCTCCTCCTACAGGATCATCGCGCATACAGCAAATGCCAAAGTTGCTGCAGTACGCCATACTCAAAAAGAAATATTCGGAGTTCAATTCCATCCGGAAGTGGCTCACACCAGGTTCGGATCACAGCTTCTGAAGAATTTTGCTAAAAATATTTGTCAATGTTCAGGTGACTGGACTGCAGATTCATTTATTGAGACTCATGTAAAGTCAATTCGGGAGCAAGTGGGATCAGACCGTGTGTTATGTGCCCTGTCAGGAGGTGTAGACTCTACAGTTGTTGCTACCCTTCTGCACAAAGCGATCGGAGATCAGCTACAGTGTTTGTTTGTGGACAATGGTTTGCTGCGTAAAAATGAATTTCAGAACGTACTAAAACTTTACAGAGACGATCTTCATCTGCCGGTAGAAGGTGTGGATGCATCAGAGATGTTTTTGGAGAGACTGAACGGCGTCAGTGATCCGGAGGATAAAAGAAAAATTATCGGACGTACTTTTATCGATGTATTTGATGATTTTGTCCAGCATCAGGAAAAATTCAAATACCTGGCACAAGGCACACTCTATCCGGATGTCATTGAAAGCGTAAACTTTAAAGGGCCTTCCGCAACCATAAAGTCCCATCATAATGTGGGCGGGCTACCAGAGAAAATGAAATTATCTCTTATAGAACCGGTAAGAGAGTTATTCAAAGATGAGGTCAGGGAAGTAGGTAAGACCTTAGGTATACCGGAACATTTCATTAGCCGACATCCTTTTCCTGGCCCCGGACTTGGTATCAGAGTGTTGGGTGAGCTGGGAAAAGACAATCTTTCCTTGTTGCGAGAAGCAGACTATATATTTGTAGAAGAATTGAAGGAAAAGGGACTTTATCATGATGTATGGCAGGCTCTGGCTGTTCTTCTACCTGTCCAGAGTGTTGGAGTGATGGGTGACGAACGAACCTATGAATTTACGGTAGCTCTTAGAGCAGTAACCAGTCTGGATGGTATGACAGCTGACTGGGCTCATCTGCCCTATGATTTTCTTGCAAACGTATCCAACAGGATCATCAATGAAGTTAAAGGAGTGAATCGTGTGGTTTATGATATTAGTTCTAAGCCACCTGCCACGATTGAATGGGAATAATTCAGAACATTTTCCTCCATCTCCGGTTATACTGAATATAATTCAATTATTAGATGCATGAAGAAAATTAGTCTTTGTCTGCTATTAATGCTGTTGACAGCAACAACAGGATTTGGCCAGAATATTCAGGACGGTATCAGGTTATTCAGGAGTGGTGATTTCGAAAGAGCTCAGCTTATCTTTGATCAGATTAATGATCCTGAAGCTTATTATTATTCCGGTAGAATCCGTTTCAATCAGGGAAATTATCTGAAGGCCCGTAGCTTATTCCAAAAAGCTGCAGCCTCAGATGATTATCAGCTGGAAGCTAATTTTGCTCTCGCTTTAACTCATTTTCAACTGGATGATCATTCGAAGGCACTGGATATTTTATATCAAATAAAGGAATCCGGGGGGTTTGGAGCAGTAGGTACTGAAGCCGGTTATTTTTATCGTGATCTGGTCAATTACCTTTCTCTCGATCAGCGTTATGATGCATTTCGAAGAACGGACAATGAACAGGTCAGATATGACCTAATAAGAGCAGCTTTTGGAAAAGTTGATCTGGCAACTGCACGGGTTCTACTAGATTCCTATACATCCACCGTGGCCGATTCCGGGTCATTTGAAGTACAAAGACTTTACTCTTCTCTGACAGACAGTACCATGTACGCTCAGGAGTTTTCCTCGGTAAAATATCCTATGGCTCCAAAAGGAATAACATATAAAGTCGGTGTCGCACTTCCACAGTTCGATCCTGATGAGCCTCAGTATGAAATTTCTCAAAGTTTATATTTCGGCATTCAACTCGCATTTGAACGTTTTAACGGAGATAACTCCGACAAAAAAGCTTTTCTGATTTATAAAAACACAGCATCTGACCCAGTAAAAGCAACTGAAGTGTTTAATGATCTTGTCTGGAACCATGACATTGATGCTCTAATCGGCCCTCTGTTCTCAGAAGTAGCCAATTCATACGCTGATCTGACCGAAGATTTTGAAATACCTGCTATTACGCCATTATCAAATTCAAATCAGTTAGTAAAAGACAGCAAATACCTCTTTCAGCTAAACCCGAACTTTGAAGTGCAGGGCCGTAAAATTGGAGAATACGCTGTTAATTACCTGGATGTAGACACTGTGGCAATTATAGCCGAGAAGAATTCCTATGGAGAACAATCAGCCCTTGCTTTCAGAGAAGTTATGAGGGAAAATGATGTGGAAGTAGTACAATACTATGTACGTGACCTTGAGTCTATGGGATACGATATCCAGGATTTTACAAAGATCCTTGACCCGGATTTTGACACTTTGAGAACCTATCAAATAGATGCCATCTATGCTCCTTTTACAGGTTCAGTAGCCCCGACTTTGATCAATGCCATGTTAACAGAGATTGAAGCTTACAGAAATGAATCTATTCTTTTAGGATCGGAAGAATGGGCTACGATGGAATATTCAGGGATCATCAAACGAAACAACCCCATTTATTATACCCAGACTTTAAGCACCGGCAGAACCGACAGTCTGAGAAATGAATTTGACAGAGAATACCGTCTGCGTTTCAGTACTAACCCGAGTCGTTTTTCTTATATCGGGTATGATGTGGCAACGGTACTTCTGAATACCTTTAGTCGGGTTCAAAATCCAGATTATCTTACAGATGGGCTCAAAGAGTTAAATGGATACCAGGGTTTGTCCACGAGGGTTTCATTTCGGGGAACTCAGGTAAATGAAGAGGTTAAGATCAACCGCATATCTACATTGGAAGACTAATTCGAGATCAGTTGCTGTTTTCAGCCTCCTTTCTTCTTCGGATCCTGTATTGTTCTCTCAGCCATTTTCTCCATTTTTCACTTTCGATACGATGCTCTTCAAAAGTAGAAGTAAAGGTATGGCCTCCCTCCGGACTTGCCACCATATATAAAAAATTGTGATCTTCAGGGTATAAAGCGGCTTTAATAGTAGTCAGTGATGGATTTGTAATCGGTCCGGGAGGTAGTCCTTTATTCACATAAGTATTGAATGGGTGATCAAGCTGATAGTCTTCAAATAGTACTCTTCTTCTCTCTCCTATGGCATAATTTACCGTTGGGTCTGCTTGTAAAAGCATTCCTCTCTCCAACCTGTTCCAGTATAAACCACTGATCCTGTTTTTTTCTTCATCAAGATTTGCCTCCCATTCAACGATAGAAGCAAGTGCAAGTATTTCATCTATGGAATATCCAAGACTGTCGATCCTGTCTTTTTCCGGTTCAATAACATTTTTTTCAAATGCATCAAGCAGTCTTTCAATTACTTGTTCAGCACTACTGTTCCAGTACATCTTATAGGTCTCAGGTAGCATCCTGCCAAATAAAACTTCTTTATTCATACCATACCGGGATAAGGAAACGGAATCAGTGAACTGACTGATGATCTCTGCGGAATCAAGTTTTGTTTGACGGGATATGATTTTTGAAAATGATTCGACATTGATTCCGGGAGTAACTACAATATCAACGGGATCCTGTATTCCCCTCCCTATCTTAGATACAAAACTTTCATAGGATGAAGTGCTGTCAAAGAAGTATCTGCCTGCCTGGTATTGATTCCAGCCTAATAATCTTGCTGCCCATATAAATTCATCTTCTTCAAAATTGTTGAGGTCTGTAGAAAGCATCTCAACCAAATCATTCAGTTCGGTGCGTTCGGTAAGAATAAGCTCATATGGTTCAGTGAAGACTAAAGAGCTTGAACTATTTAATCTGACAGCTCGGGACATTATAACACTACTAAATACCAGCAGGAATACCGATAGCGCAATTAAGAGTTCTTTTTTACTAAGTGGGATATTGTAGATGATCATAACATCAAGATAGGCAACGATCATTAATGGAATAAAATAAACCTGATAATTTTAACATTTAATACTCAGGTGTTCGAAACCTTTAAAATTCACAAACGTAGGTGGCATCAGAAGAGCAAAATGAGCTTTTGGATGCTGCAAAGCACCAAATGCCCTAAAGAAAAAAACCCGGGTTTTGAAAGGCCCGGGTTTATTTAATTAAAATGTAGGATTAAATCTAAACCAGAAGGCAGTCTGACCTTCGGCACCACCAATAGGCCTTGCTACTTCAAATCTCCAGGATCCTGCTCCAATTCCTGCTCCGAGATTATGAGTCAGATCATTCCATCTGAACTGGTTGATTCCATTAAATGGATTATTACCTGACAAGAGGTTATCGGAATAACTGCTCCATCCTGAATCCATGAATAGAATGATAAAAGTATCACTGAGATCAACCCATCCATGAGAATTTTCTGAGCGTGAAGATTTGCCAAACTCAAGCTCTAAGTTAGATAATAGCATCTGATTACCTGTGAGTTGCTTATACCCTGTGGCTCTCATACTACCGATCCCTCCTAATGCAAAATTCTTAAAATCAGGTGCCAGGCCGGTAATCGACCCTCCCATTAATCTCAGACGAAGCAAAGTGGACCGGTCCAGTCTGATCGCAGACTTTGATTCTGCCATATACTTATTGAATTCAAAATCCCCTGTATTAGTAGAAAAACCTGATAATTCAGCTCTTAGGGAGAAGGTATTGGAGAAGAACCTGGAGTTGATACGTTGTTCCGGATTCAGAGTAATACCGAGAATCACATTCTGAAGCTCAATCTCATTAAACAGATCGTCAATAACGGGATTTAAGCGGAATGTAGAACGATACCCGAATAAAGAGCTTCTGGTTGCGAGTTCAATTGATGAATATCGGTCGTCGTTATAGGATACTGCCAGTTCCAGATTTTTACCTGGCTTGATTAAACCATACAATCCGATACCTTCCTTATTAAAATAGTCCATGTAGTCATATCCGGCAATGACACTTGTAATGGAATTCTCATTTAATCCTGTTCTCCAGTAATCCTCAGTTGAAGTGGTATTATAATACTCTGCTCCAATAAGCAACCATTTAGTATCTCCGATGGGCTTATCAAAACCAACCGCATACTGAAAACGCGACTGTCCGAATGAGTAACCTAACTGACCGTTTATGTTGATATCCTCCACGCCGAGAAAATCATCCGCCCTCCATTTCATCCTTTCCTTTTCAATTCCCAGATACAAACCATCTACACGATTGTATCTGAAATTATTCAATACGGGATAGGCTCCGTATATGGTATTAGGAATTCCAAAGCTGCTACCAGAATAAAAATCGTTATCAACTCCCTCTACAATGGACCCGATCTTATATTCTTTGAGATTGAATACATCTGTAGAACTGTAATGTTCAATTTTCTGATGGCTTTGATCTTCGGATTTAATCTGGGCAAATGAAGATGTTGAAAATAAACCCAGTATCAAGACTATTATACCCGGAATTATTGATCTACTCATAACACACTCCTCTTGTTATTAGTGATACACTAAGGTTATAATTTTAAAGTAAATATGCTATATCTATTTACTACGAAACACCTCGATCAAAAATTGTATATGCTCAGCCAGATCTTTATTGATCAGATCGGCACCCTTTCTGATATCTTCTCTAGAAACATTTGCAGCAAAGCGCGCATCTTTGAGCTTCTTATTGACGGATTTAACTTTCATGTCAGAAAAACCGTTAGGCCTCATTAATGAGACGGCGTTCATAAACCCTGAGATCTCATCACTGGCAAAAAGGTATCTTTCTATTTCAGATTTTGGTTCAGCACCGGTTCTCTCAGGTGCATGTGTCCTGATAGCCTGAATTACGTTTTCAGGAATATCATATACGGGAAGGATATCATTGATTGCTTTGTTTGGATGTTCATCCGGGAACATTTCCCAGTCAAGATCGTGCAAAAGACCTGCTAACCACCAACTATCAATTTCTTTATGATCCTTATTCAGAGTTTCTGCATATGATTGCATTGCTTTGGCAACCATTTGGCAATGATTGATAAGACTTTCACTTTCTATGTATTTTTGTAACAGTATTTCTGCTTCAGCTCTTGTTATCATAAATCCGGATATGCATTATTTACGTAAGACTATTTGAATCAATTATCACATTATGAGAATAAATCATTTAATAATCATTTTTGTATACGTTTTTCTTCTAAGTTCCTGCATCACAAATTTTGAAGAGCTTTCTGTAGATGACACACAGATACCCGATGAAGTCAGCTATTCAAGAGATATTCAACCGATCTTCAATTCTACTTGCGGAGGAGGCGGGTGTCATGTTAATAACACTGCATTTGGTGTGAATCTAACAGACTATGACAGAACGATGAATAGCCGTGGCAACCAATATGGGACTGAAGTTGTGATAATTGGAGATGCAGAAGCCAGCCCATTGATAGATAAAGTGGAACCAAATCCGGATTTCGGGAGCCGTATGCCTTTAGGGGCCAATCCGCTCAGTCCTACCCAGATACAACTCATAAGAGACTGGATCGACCAGGGAGCAAAAGATAATTGATCATGACAATATTCAGATATTTAGCAATAGTTCTATTTCTAATCCTGCCTGCACAGGCAGATGCACAGTTGTACCGAACAGACAACGGGAAGGCTGTATTTTATTCTAAAGTCCCCCTTTATACTTTTTCAGGTGAATCAAAATATTTGGTTGGTCAGATAGATCCGGATAAGAAAATAGTCGATTTCTATCTGGATCTTACCACGCTGGACAGCGGATTGGAAAAGCGGGACCGGGATATGCGCGAAGTACTTGAGACCGATGAATACCCATTTGCTGAATTTTATGGTGAACTTATATCTGATTTTAACCCTGGGTTAAAGGATACCCAAAATGTACTGGTTAAAGGAGACTTCACTATTCATGGAGTTACGAAAGAAATGGAGATCAAAGGTAAATTAACCCCTTCAGATGAGGGAATTCATTTAATCGCAAAATGGATCGTCAGACTTGAAGATCATGATATTATTCCTCCTAAGTTATTGTTTGTGAAAGTGGACCAGGAACAGGAAATCGAAATCGAAACCCTTTTGAAACCTAAAGAAAACTGATATGACCCATTTAAAGAGATCTATTTCCCTGTTTTGCTTATTCATGTTTTTGCTGCAACTATCGGGGTATGCACAAATGAAACGGGAGAGAGCTTTTAAAGACAGACCGGTTTCAGATATCTTTTCAGCTTATTCCATAGCTGGTGTGGCAACGGTTGAGTCTGTAGCAGGAGGAAATTTGAATAGCGTGGTGCTTCATAATTTTGGTCTGGTTTCCGGTGGACTGGAAGATTTCTATGGACTGGACCAGGGAGCAGCGGTGAGGCTTGGAATTGATTATGGTATTTCTGACCGTCTGTCGGTAGGTATAGGGCGCACCAGCCGGGAAGATAATGTGGATCTGAGATTTAAGTATACACTTCTGCAACAAATGGAATCAGGAAAGATCCCGGTTCAGGTCGTATTTAAGGGAGATCTTGGAATTAATACACAAAAGGAAAACCGTTTTGATTTCACCTTTAATGAACGGCTCAACTATCTGGGATCAGTGATGATCGCAAGGAAATGGGGAGATCGTATTAGTACACAGGTAACCCCTATGGTTTCTCACTTTAATACGATCATTGAAGAAGTACCTGATGTTCAACAATACCACACGATCTATGGACTTGGACTACTGGCCAGATACAAATTATCGAATAAATACTCTTTTTCAGCTGAATATTTACCGGTTATAGGTAATCGCAATGAAGATACGTATGATCATATCGCCGTTGCCTTCGAGATCAACACCGGAGGTCATGTATTTCAGATCTTTGCAATGAGTGGTAACTGGTTCACCGAGCAACACCTGCTTGCCAGAACAAATACTAATTTTTTAGATCTTGATTTCAGACTCGGATTTAATATTAACCGGGTTTATAAATTATAGCTACTAAATTTTAAGCGATCAGAGATCTTACTTCCTGCGCTACTTCCCTGTTATATTCAAATGCCAGATCCTTATAGTTTATAAGATCAACCACTGTACCGATCAGGCATAAACCACCGGTAAAAATATAGAGAATACCCATCCCGATCTGGTTCAGAATTAAACGGTGAACTCCGGCAATCAGGAATAATCCCAGAATACACGTGATCAATACTATCTGAGGATCTTTTCTTCTGGTACGATAAATATTGGCAAATTTAGACGCCTGTTCCTTTGTCATATCTTCAAATAATCTTTGTACGTAAACCGCCTCTTCACCATCAATTTCAGGTAAGTAGTCATATAATTTTGCCATTTTAGTTCTCCGTTGAGTTAGATTTATTATTAAAAATTTTATGATGCCACAGATATACGATCCTAAAGGAAAGTATTAATACTGCTGCAGGTCCAAAAAAATGTGCCTGAAAAGCCTCTTTAAAATTACCATCCAGGGTGTATGATATTGAGTGTCCCAGACCATGTCCCGGGCAGAAGCTTATGCCTATATTCTCAAATAAACAGAGACTTCGTCCACTGATTTCAGGATCCATCAGGGCTAACAGGATCAGTCCCCCGAAAAATGACATCCATTCAATATGTGATTTCAGAAAATTCACCTAACAGACTACGAATTCAAATATAAAAGGTTACTGGCACGACCCATATTCCTTATAATTTATTTTTATGTGGAATGAATGATTTACAGAAAATTACGATTAAGATGTAAACACTGGTTAAAAAGAATCGAAACCTTAATTCTTAATATCAGTATTGATCTTAATAACCTAATGACTGAAATGTAATTATGGCACTACTCAATTCACTGATAATACTGATTATAACCTTCTTTTCTACATTAAATGCGATTTCAGCTCAGACTGTACAACCCAAGGACGGAGTTTTGATAAAAAGTATGATAAACGACGTCGAGTTAGGTATTAACTCTGAAAGCGTTTACCTGAACCTGAATCTGGCATCTGTTAATCAGACCAATGAGGAGCTTCAGGAACAATATGAAAGAGAATATCAACAGTTTATTGACTCAAAAGGCAGAATGATCATCAGTGAACCGGTATTTTTGCGTTCAACAACTATTTCAGTCCCCCTTGAAGATATTCGCGCTATCAGCATTCAGAATGGTAAAATTCAATTTGAATACTACAGCTCCCCTGCCCTTAAGTTTGAGGATGTAAAAGACCAGGATGGGCGATTCATACTGGATAATTTTGTTGAAGAAGATCTGCTAAAATTGAGTTTATGCTTTCAGAGTTATAATAAATAGGGAACAATTTGTAACAGAAACGGTGTACAAGTACTCTTTTGTAATAAAAAAGGGATTAAAATGTTTAAGTACATCTTCACATTAGCATTAGGCGTTCTCGTTTATTTCACTTACACCAATTTACCTGTTAAACAGGGCCCCGGCATTAAAGCAGAGTACAGCCCCACTATTAAATTGCTTAAGTGGCAGAAACCATTCTCTTTTAAAGAGGTCACTTTAACTCCGAGAAAGGAATTTGGTGCTGAAGTCAGGGTGATAAGGAAAAAGAATTATTATTTTGATGATTTTAAGGAATATTCTCCGACTGATTTATTGGTTGGATGGAAAGACCTTTCTAATGGAGATGTACTTGGTCGTTTTCATGCGGAAATAACTGACAGAAACTATGAATTTGATTTAACCACTCCTCCTGTACCTGTCTCTCAACTGCACGATCAAACTGATTTGTGGCATATTATCCCTTCTAGTGATAGTATTTCTGATAAATTGAATGAAATTCGGGAAGGCCATATTATAAAGATCAGTGGTCTTTTGGTTGATGTATCAAACGATAATGGGATGATCCGATCAACCAATATCAGCCTTGATCAACAAAAAAAGTACAGTTCATTTATTGTCTGGGTTGAAGAATTAGAAATAAAATAAAAGCTGCCTCAAGCTTTTTATTGACTGTAATTCAAAAAATATCTTATTTCTGTCACGGGTACTATATGCCGAAACAATAATTAATCGGGTAATCATGGCAGAAAAACAAACCGGTGTTGTTAAATGGTTTCACAACACTAAGGGTTATGGGTTCATAAGCACAGAAAACGGAGAAGATGCATTTGTCCATTATTCCGAAATACAAAGTGATGGATTTCGCAAGCTAAGAAGAGGTGAATCAGTAGAATTTCTTTTAGACAACGGAGATAAAGGATTACATGCCAAAGATGTTGTATCTTTGGAGCCTCAAGAAGAATCCTGACTTTATATGTCCAATTTAAAAAATCTGGCAGTAGACCTTATCGCTCTGATAAGCGTAATAATTCTGTATTATTCCGGTAATGAAATCTTGAATATCGTGATTTGGGTGTATTCGGTATTATTGCTTATCGGAAAGATCTCGGCTTTGTTTATGCCCTACCTTCAACAGAAAGCAAAGAAAACCGAAGCTCCTGAATGGGTTTATCATCTCATTTACGCAGCAACTACAGGTGTTCTGATCTACGGGGCCTTTTATTACTTATCCCTCATCTGGATAGTCGTCTGGATATTGTCAACCTATATAAGTTTCAGCCGGAACAAAAAAATGATGGCTGATTCATAAACAAATACATTCTATGTCTATAAAAGCTAGTATTGAAACCAGCAAAGGAAACATAAACCTGGATCTCTTTGATGAAAAAACACCGGTCACTGTTGCTAATTTTGTCAATCTGAGCCAAAGAGGATATTATAATAACCTCTTTTTTCATCGTGTTATTGACAATTTCATGATTCAGGGAGGATGTCCTCGTGGTGACGGACGTGGCGGTCCGGGTTATACATTCCAGGATGAATTTGATCCCGAATTAAGGCATAATGAACCTGGTATACTTTCTATGGCAAATGCCGGTCCTGGCACCAATGGCTCTCAATTTTTTATTACACATGTTCCGACTCCATGGCTTGACGGTAAACATTCTGTATTTGGAAAAGTATGCAGTGAGGCAGACCTCGAAGTGGTAAATGCAATTGAGCAGGGAGATTCCATCGTTGCCATCAAGGTCGAAGGAGACACCGAAAAACTACTTGAGAGTGTCGATCAGGTTTCTGAATGGAACAGTAAACTAGAAGATCAGAAGTAATTTTTTATACGGAGCCTGAACTTTTTCTAGTGCTCTTCGTAGTCGTATCCATAAATTTTAAAAGTAACTAATGGCTATGACTAAGAGTTTAACGGGTTTTCTGTTTCTTTTTATCCTTTTATTTAGTTCTGCACATTCACTTCAGGCACAGCAAAAAGAAGATCTCAAATATCGTAAATGGAGAGTAACACTCTTCCCTCCTTTGAGTACCAATGGTATTGAAGCACCCGACTATTCGGCCCGATATTCCATAAACCTGCTTTACGGATATCACGGAGCGTTAGATGGATTCGAATTCGGCACGCTTGTCAATTATAACAAGTATTACAGCAGTGGATTTAGCATTGCAGGTTTTGCAAATATTTCGGCTGGTGAAATTGAGGGCGCTGCACTGGCAGGTGGATTTAATATTTCTGCAAATGATATAAGCGGTCTCCATTTTGCAGGTTTAGGCAATATCGCCAAGGGAAATGTTGAAGGACTACTGCTGACAGGGTTTGGAAATATTGCAAATGGAAGCATAGAGGGACTTTCCGTTGCAGGTTTTGGGAATATTGCCAATCAAAATATTGAAGGACTAAGTGTTGTAGGCGGATTAAATTACAGCGGAAATAATACCGAAGGTCTGCATGTTGCCGGAATTGGAAATATTTCCGGTAAAGACCAGGAGGGCCTTTTAGCCGCTGGGATCCTGAATTTCAGCGGAGGAAATTTAAGTGGTTTAAGTGCAGCCGGGGGATTAAACATCGGAAAAGAAATCGAAGGATTATCTGCTGCAGGTATTGCAAATATTGGAGACAACATGGAAGGACTTCAATTTGCATCCGTAAACCTGTCAGGTACAGCAGAAGGTCTTCAAATCGGGCTAGTAAATATTGCCCGTGAATTTGAGGGAATGCCTATCGGACTTTTAAGTCTGTACGGAAACGGCCGTAAAAATATTGATCTCAGGTTTACAGATGCTGGTTTTACAGAAGTGGGTTTGAACCTGGGAACTTACAGGGTGTCTAATATGATCATTTTTGGTTACAACAATTCCCTTAGCCGGGACATTTACCGACTTGGCTGGGCTATTGGTTATGAAAAGAATATCAAGGATGTCTTTAAGAATGCTTCAAATGAAGATTATTATATCACACAGGAATTAAGCATTGTTCGAAATTTTGAAAGGAAGATTGATTTTGATCAAGAAACTAACCTGATCTGGTCATACAAATATTTATTCGGTAAAAAGTTTGGAAGCGGTCTCTCTGTCTATGGCGGACCATCATTAAATATGCAGGTATCCCGAATTTCAGGATCTTCTGACTATACATGGTATTCTCTTTGGTCTCCCGAGAGAAAAGGCAGGCAGTATCGTTTCTGGATCGGATTTAATCTGGGTATAAGAATTTTCAAGCAAAAAACACTGGAACCGATCAACGATTTTTATTGGGACCGATAACAGGTTCCGTATCTCTTATTAAGATATTTTCTGTGGTTGGCAAACTATTGACAGCGAATATTCGTTGTATTCAATTGTTAAACCAATCTGAGAAAAAATATCATGAAGAGTTCCATATTAGCTGCTTTACCCATTCTTTTATTTGCTCTACTTACCACCGGAGCATCAGAAGAAAAAGAATCTCACTCGCATAAATTAAATCATACAGATCAGATCCCAATGACTTCTTTTTCGGTGGCTGATTTCTCAAAATCTGATACTACCGATACGGAAGAATTTCCATTCAAAAGATCCGAAGCTGAATGGAAGCAGATACTTACATCCAAAGAATATCGAATTCTTAGAGAGAAAGGAACAGAACTACCATATGTAAACGAATATAACGACAACAAGAGGAATGGAATTTATGTTTGTGCAGCTTGCGGTCAGGAGTTGTACAGCTCTGAACATAAATATAACAGTGGTACCGGCTGGCCCAGCTTCTGGCAACCGATCAGCGATACACTGGTTACGGAACTGGTAGATAACAGCTGGTTCATGACCCGTACTGAGATCGTTTGTTCAAATTGCGGGAGCCATATCGGACATGTATTTGATGATGGCCCCCAGCCTACCGGTCTTCGTTACTGCATGAATTCAGTAGCCATGGATTTTATTCCGAGGGAACAGCTGAATTCTCAGGAGTAATTTTCTTTCTGAAAAAATAGATCAGTCCAAGTCCTATACACCATTGTACGATCACAGTTGCAACTGAGTATGGACTAAATGGGTCATACCATGTATCCGGAGCATACTCGGTAGCACTAAGGTACATCCACCAGATGAGCAGAGAAATCACCTCTATAGGTACTACATACTTGATTATAAGTACCCACCATTTTCCGAGCTTAGACCCGGAGTCTTCTGTATTTACCAGGTTGACACGGAATTTATTAGCTCCGTACTTGATTACGGCATAAGAGATCAATGCACCGGATACCATAAGCCCTACTCCCCAGACGAAATCCTGGTTGGCAAAAAAGGTCAGGTTCATTGCGGATGGAATACCGAAGCCGAAGCCTGCAAGACATACCGTGATCGTAGCGCGCTTACGCTGTGCTCCCATATCTACAAAGATCTTAACTGCCATTTCAATCATTGATATCAATGAACTGAAAGCAGCAAAGGTTAATCCTAAGAAAAACAGGATCGAGAAGATCCCTCCACCACTCATCGATGCGAATAACTGAGGCATCCAGATAAAGGTTAATCCCGTTGAAGCAGGCCCTGAGGTCTTCATAATGTCCAGGATCTCACCATTACTCATTGTTCCGCTAAGTGTACCAAAAACGGTTGAGAATATGATCACTGCTGATGTTATGGATACCAGATTATTTCCGATCCCGGTCTGGAATGCACTGATCTTAACGTCGTCCTGTTTACGCATATATGCTGCATACGTAAGTACCAATCCCCATGCAGCCCCGGTATCCCATGCATTTTGAGTAAGAGCTTCCAGCCAAACTTCCGGTTTTCTAAGAATGGTCCAGTCAGGATTAAATAGATACTGAATACCTAGTTCACTGCCTTCAAGGGTAAGAGCCTTGATCAGCGATACCAGCAGAACCAGTAACAGAGATGGGATCAGAATTTTGTTTACCCTTTCAATAGATTTGATCCCTTTTATCACCACAAAGCCACCGCACAAAATTACGAAGGAATGCGCTATAACAGGCCAATAAGACCCCTGAAATCCTTCCCAGATCATATTGGCATCGCCAAGGCTTTGCGGTAAAGTTGAACTTACCGTTGTCACCAGATAATACAGACACCAGCCGGCAACCACACTGTAATAAAACATGATCGCTGTGGCAACGAAGGCAACAAATCCGCCAAGCCATCCATTTTTGCCGATCAATTGTGTGAACGAACCTATTACTCCTTTGCGACCATTTCGCCCCATTCCATATTCAGCGATCAGTAAAGGGATAGACCATAAAAATAAAAATAAGGCCCAGACAAGCAGGAAGGCACCGGCTCCTTCTTCTCCTCCATTCTGGGCAGCAATTCGTGGAAACCTCCAGATATTCCCTGTACCAACTGCTATACCAAGAACACTCAGTATTAGTCCTATTTTTGATGAAAACCTTTCGTTCGAAGTTTCGCTCATGAAAATTGATGTTAATTTTAAAAATGCAGGCACAATATAAAGGCCTTTGTCTCTGTAAGTTTTTATAAGTTGTTTATCTTACATTTTGAAACAAATGCTCCTATGCCTATCATTGGCTGCCAATCATAACGGTTATAGCGCAAATTCCAAAACAGTTCAGTCGGAAAATCGATACTTATGTTCAGCGATCACAAATCGACCAATCGTTACCTCGCTTTAATTACTTTTTTAGTTTCACTTGCTGTCTATGTTCTGACAATGGCCCCTACTGCGAGTTTCTGGGACGCAGGGGAATTCATTGCCGTTGCCAACGGCTTGCAAGTTAACCATCCTCCGGGTGCCCCTTTTTATTCCCTGCTTGGAAGGATCTTTTCGATGTTTGTTCCTGACGCTTATGTTGCAGTCAGTATCAATCTAATAAGTGCTATAGCGTCTGCACTTACGGTTATGCTGCTTTACCTCATTATTGTCAGGCTGGTGAGGGAGTGGAAAGGCGATATGTCTGACTATACTTCTATGGATAAGATCGGTATGTACGGTGGAGCCCTGGTTGGAGCACTTACATTTGCTGTAACTGATACCTTCTGGTTCAATGCTGTGGAAGCTGAAGTTTATGCATTATCGATGTTTTTCACTGCCATTGTAGTCTGGCTGGCACTAAAGTGGGCCGAAAATCATGATAAGCCCTACAGCGAGAAATGGCTGGTTATGATCGCTTACATGTTCGGACTCGCTATTGGTGTACACCTATTGAACCTGCTTACCCTATTCTTTGTAGCATTGATCATGTATTTCAAAAAGAAAGATTTTGAATGGAAGTCTTTCCTAACGATGGGCATAATAGCCGTGATCAGCTTTTTCATCATCTATCCTTTTACTATTCAAAGCATTCACTCTATCGGTAGTTTTGTTGAATCCTCTACCTATGGATTGATCGGGCAGATCACTTTCTTATTCTTGTTTGCTTTAGCAGTGGGGGTTGGAATATGGTACACTCAAAAGAATAAGATGCGTATTGCGAATATTGCCCTTATTTCATACATGATGATACTGATCGGTTATTCCTCCTATTCCGTGATCATGATCCGGTCTATAGCCGATCCTCCCATTGATGAAAATGATCCTGAAACGGTCGAAGCATTTATCAAATATCTAAAAAGAGAACAATATGGTTCGACTCCGATACTGAAGGGGTATAACTTTGATGCTTCTATCAGTAATATAAATCGTAATGAAGAAGAATATTTCCCCAGAAGATATTCTCCTGATCCAAATCACCTAAATTTCTACTCACAGTATGACAGTGACTGGGATTATTTCTGGGATTATCAGGTCAATCATATGTATATCCGGTATTTCAACTGGAATTTCATAGGCCGGGTTTCTGATATTCAGGATACCGGATGGCAGGCCGGATTTGGAGATTCTCCTTATGCAAATAATCCTGCCAATAATTCCTTTTTCTACATTCCCTTTATTCTGGGAATATTTGGCATGATATTTCATTTTTCATCCGATTGGAAAAGAGCGTTATCGGTGCTGGCCCTTTTTATCGTTACCGGACTGGCTATCATTATTTTCCTGAATCAACCACCCTATCAGCCTAGAGAAAGAGATTATGCTTATGTAGGTTCATTCTTTGCATTCTCTATCTGGATAGGCCTGGGTGTAACCGGTATTGTAGAGTTAATACAGTCTTATCTGAAGGACCAAAAGGTTTTAGCATACGGTGCGGTGGTCCTCTCACTTCTTGCTTCTCCGGTTTTGATGGGTTCACAGAACTGGGACGACCATGACCGAAGTGATCGCTATATCGCTCCTGACTATGCTTATAATCTGCTTATATCCGTAGCGCCAAATTCAATTCTTTTTACCAATGGTGATAATGATACTTTTCCGCTCTGGTATCTGCAGGAGGTGGAAGGTATAAGAACCGATGTACGAATTGTATGTCTGAGTTTGTTGAACACTGATTGGTATATCAAGCAGTTGAGGGATCAGTGGTCTCATGAGTCATCTCCCCTTCCTATTGTACTCAGCGATGATCAAGTAGAGCAGATCACCAGCGGACTTACAAGATGGGAACCTCAGGAGATCGTGATACCGGTTGATAAGGATATGCTTAAAGATGCTTTTAGCACTGAATCCGTTTATAAAGAACTGACCGGTGTTAAACCTGATACTAGTGTCTCTATTGTTACTAAGGGAATCGACTTTGAAATGCCGGTTGATTCGCTTGACAATGAGGTGAGATGGAATTTTCAGGGCCGTTTATACGGTAAAGATTCGCAAGGTAACAATGTCTATTACCTTCAGACACAGGATCGTCTTATCCTGGAAATACTGAGATCGAATAACTGGTTGAGACCAGTATATTTTGCTAATACTGTTTCCGGCAACAGTCAGCTGAACCTGAATGATTACTTCAGAATTGAAGGAAAAGCTTACAGAGTAATTCCTAAAAGAATGGAAAGAGAGTTCCAGGGACATATTGATCCATCTATTCATGCTGACCGTTTAAGTAAATTCAGATTCCGTGGATGGAATAATCCAGACCTTTACCTGGATGAAAATATTCGCAGAATGGTTTCTAATTACCGATTTAACTTTATGCAGATCGCTCAGACCTATATGGATGAAGGAAAACAAGACAGCGCTGCCTATTGGCTGAAATACGGTGAAGAGAATATCCCCTTCCGTTCATATAATGATGATCATACGATTAAACTATTGTATGCTGTCAGATATATGCAGGCTGGCCTTGCTGATGATGCATCAAGACTGACTCAGACCACCCTGGAGGGACTGGAAAGAGGATTAAGTGATCAGTCTGATCGTTTTAATCAGATCAGGATTGAATTTACACGCCTGAATGATGAATTCGATCAGGCCAGAGCAGACCGTAGAATGGAAGATCAGAGACGGATCCGTACTCAGCAGGAATCAATGATCCCCAGGATCGAAAGTCTTCAAAGAGAACTCGTACAGTCTCGTCAGGCCTTCATAATTGCTCAGAATATTCTGTTCAGAACCGGTAATACAGATGAGGCAATTGCTCTTGCTGATAAAGTTGATTCTCTGCTGGGTCCTCAGTTCCCGGCTATGCCAACCGATGAACAACAAAATATGGCTGAATACAACCAATACGGGCTCTGACTAAAGTATTTTTAAAGTTATAAAGCAGTGTCGTATATTATCCTGTCTATCAGAGGAAAAATTATGATCCATAAGTTTACAGAAGAAAATATTCAAACCATCGGAAAAGTATTAGGCAGCAAGCCCAAGCCATTAGGCAATGATGTTTTCCGGTTTGAGATCCTGAATGAGGAAGAAAAAAGAAAGATCGCTCTAGAGATCCATCTGGGGCTTGAAGTAAATGGTGAGAACATGAATATGGTCTCTGTTTACGCTTTTAATACCTTCATTCAGCTTCATAATTGTACTGCATTTGTTGCCAGCGACATGTTACAGCAGGTAACCTTTTTTGGAAAGTCAGGCTCAAAAACATCCGGTCTTATTGTAGAAAAAGCCGCTGGATGTAGTTTATATGCCAATGTTGACGAAAGCATTCTTGCAGGTGATTTCACTCAGCTACCCGAAGATCTCATGATGTGTGGAATAGCATTATCGCTCACCGAGTCTATGGATGATGATTTCAGTTTCTGATGGAAAGCCACTCTCCTTCTGTTATTGAACTTTTTAACACATCTGATCAGAAAATTCCGGTTAATCAGCAAGATCTTAACCAGGCTGCCGGGCTACTTGCATCTCAGGAAAATGTCAGTTTTACACTCGTAGAAGTAGTTTATGTGGATGAAGATGAGATCATCAATATCAATCAGGAATACCTTGACCGTAATTATGTAACAGATATCATTTCATTTTCCTATCACGAGGAAGGAGATGATATTGAGGGTACCCTATACTGTTGTGCGCCCAGAATTGAGGAACAGGCCAGAGAATTGGATGAGGATCTGAAAAAAGAATATATGAGGATTTTTTTTCACGGATTGCTTCATCTGACTGGTTATGGCGATCAGACTGAGCAGGACAAAGAACAAATGACCGAGCTTGAGAATAATTATTTAACTCAGTCCGGTTTTTGATCTCCCACAACAAAATTTCGTTTATTTCGTAGGCGAGCCCTAAATTTAGCAGGCATGGATCATAAAGGGCAAAAAGACATCATAAAACAGAAGAACAAAGAGTATGCAACTCAACTCTGGGATCTTCTAAAGGATCAGATCGAGAAGCACAGTAATAAAGAGGTGCTGAGCTATGAGGGTATCGAACCCCCCAGATTTGAGACAACCCATAAATGGCTTCTGATTCTGCTATATAGTATTCCTTATTTCCTTGTCCTTGTTTTCGGGTTTTCTTTTTACTGGGATTTTGAGGGATTCTCCACATCCTTATTTGGATACAGCCTGAATTTCGAAGGTATTCTCCGAATCCTGAGTATTAGCGGACTTATTGGCTTTCTCACCAACTGGCTTGCAATAACGATGCTTTTCCGCCCTTCTCAGAAAAGACCGATACTCGGTCAGGGTTTGATCCCAGCTCAGAAAGATCGTATAGCCTATCGTCTTGCCAGAGCAGTTTCTGAAGATCTTATCAATCCGGAAATTATAAAAAGAAAGATCCATGAATCTCAGATCATATCAAGATATCGGGAAAAAGCGACCGAATATGTTCGCTCAATAATTGATGACCCGGGTTTTAGATCTGAACTCAAATCGTTGTTAGTTTCTTATGTAGATGAGATGATCGCAGATCCTTCGGTTCGGGCAAATATTGCTGAGACATTACTTATGCAGATCGAAGAAGCAGTTGAGGAAAATTCATTCGAAAAGGTAGCTTTAAAAGCTTATAGTTTTCTAAAGGGTCAGGAAATGCAGGATCTGGTAGAGGATGCCCTAACGAAACTTCCCACTGGTATAGAGCATGGACTGGATAAGATGGATACCTATCTGGATGATCTGCCGGACAAAATCAATGACCACAGTGACACCATAGAACAGGTTGTTACCACCCTGCTCCATAAACTCATTAATCAGCTGGATGTTCAGGCTCTGGTGGAAGATAATTTGCGCCAGTATGATGAGAAAAGGCTTGAAAGGCTTATCAAGAACGCCAGCAATGATCAGCTTAAGTATATTCAGTATCTGGGAGCTATTCTGGGTACTTTTGGAGGTCTTATCATTTGGGAACCCATCGTCAGTATTATCGTTTTAACTATTATTATTGTTATAATTGCAGCAGCAGATAATACGCTCCATTATTTTCAAAAAACGGATCCAAAATAAATATCATTTATGATCAACTTTTTTAGGGCATCTCTTCTGATCCTGGTTCTGACTATCACCGCATGTTCAGGAACCAAAGAACTTAGTCAACCTTCCACTTCCTCCGACACAGAAACTCGTGTAGCGGAAACCCCGGCAAAGATCACTGAACCTACTGAAGACTGGCATCTCAGTCCTTCCGGCTCCGGCCCGTTTATAGGAACCGGTGTAGATAAGGCTTATGATGAGATCATCAGCAAAAACGGTAGGAATATCAGGGTTATCGTAGCGATTATTGACTCCGGTACCGATGTAGATCATGAAGACCTGAAAGCCAATATCTGGGTCAATAAAGATGAGATTCCCGGAAATGGCATTGATGATGATGATAATGGCTATGTGGATGATATTCATGGGTGGAATTTTATTGGAGGGCCTGACAGCACACATGTTAGTAAGGATACTTATGAGATGACCCGAATATATGCCAGCCTCAATAAGATCTATGAAGGGCTTACAAAAGAAGACCTGAATGAATCTGAGTATGAAGAGTTCGAATATTATCAGGAGGTCAAAAAAGCATTTGAATCACGTAAAAGTCAAAATGACCAGGAACTGACTCAGCTTACTCAGATCATGACCGCAATCACTGAGTCCAAAAGGATCCTTCAGGTAGAAAATATTGATTCTCTGAGCACTTCAGATCTGCTCCCCAAGGCGGGAGACAGTATGTACAAACAGCAGGCCAAGCAGATCATGAGTCAGATCATTCAAAATGGTGCCACGGAGGCTGACATTAATGATACTCAGGAATATCTCGATTATCTTCAGGGATTGCAGGATTATGGCCTGAATCCTGACTTCGACCCCAGAGGAATCGTAGGTGATGATTATGATGATCTCAGTAACCGCTTTTATGGTAATAATGATGTAGAGGGGCCTGACCATAGTCATGGAACCCATGTAGCCGGTATTGTGGGAGCGGTAAGAACCAATAACATTGGAATAAAAGGGATCGCAGATATTGAGCTTATGATCATCCGGGCAGTTCCCGATGGCGATGAAAGAGATAAAGATGTTGCCAATGCTATCCGGTATGCTGCGGACAACGGCGCGAGAGTAGTTAATATGAGCTTCGGAAAAGGATATTCACCTCAGAAATGGTATGTGGATGAGGCAGTAAGATATGCTGATAGTCTTGGGGTATTGATGATCACCGGGGCCGGCAATGATGGAAATAATATTGACGACTCTGATTCATTTCCCTCCAAATATTATGAGAATGGAGGAATAGCATCTAATTTTATTAATGTAGGGGCTTCTTCCTGGGAAAGAGACTCTACCCTCGCGGCCTCCTTCAGTAATTATGGCAAGGAGAAAGTGGATATTTTCGCCCCAGGCGTTCGTATCTATTCTACATACCCAGACAACGAATATAAAAAAGAGGATGGTACCAGTATGGCAGCTCCTGTGGTGAGCGGAATTGCAGCGCTGATCATGAGTCAGTACCCTGACTTATCCACAGAGCAGGTTAAGGAAATTATTCTAAGTACAGTTACCCTGCCAGAAACGGTTAGTTATACCCCCGGTTCCGATCAAAAAGCTCCATTCAATACACTTTCATCCACGGGTGGCATTATCAATGCTTATAATGCTTTATTAAAAGCACAAGAAATGAGTTCAAAAGTTGAACAATAAATCTTTCCCATATGACGCCGTAGTTGTCGGATCCGGACCCAACGGTCTGGGTGCAGCAATACGCCTTGCTCAGGAAGGACTAAAAGTGCTGGTACTAGAAGCGGAAGACACCATTGGGGGTGGAACCCGGACAAAAGAAGTTACTGAACCCGGATTCTTACATGATATTTGTTCAGCGGTACATCCAACCGCTAAGGCATCTCCTTTTCTGTCTTCTCTCCCTCTGGAAAAATATGGGCTGGAGTTTGTTCATCCGGAATACCCCTATGCTCACCCTCTCGAAAACGGGGATGCGGTTTTTGTACACAGAGATCTTGATAAGACACTGGAAAACCTGGGGGTTGATGCCGGCCAGTATGAAAAGTTATTCAGTGATTTTGTAGATAACTGGACCATATTACAGCAGGATCTGTTCGGGTCGCTGAGAATACCAAAGAATCCCCTGACCATGGCCCGATTTGGGTGGTATGGAATGTTCTCTGCTGATTTGCTTAGTAAATCGCTATTTAAATCAGCTCGTACACGAGCTCTCTTTGCCGGTTGTGCAGCACACAGTATCGTTCCTCTGGAAAAAGCTTTTACCGCTTCATTCGGACTGGTACTCGGAGTAACAGCTCATACGGTAGGATGGCCAATGGCAAAAGGTGGATCCTCGAAGATCACCGAAGCCATGGCTTCTCACTTCAAGGATCTTGGAGGAGAGATCCTTACAGAGCACCGGGTAAGTTCTGCCTCAGATATTCCTGAAGCTAAATGCGTGATGTTCGATCTGACTCCTTTTCAGATCGCTGAGATACTTAAAGATGAATTACCCGGTTCCTTCAGAAATCGTTTACTAAAATATAAATACGGTCCCGGAGCATTTAAGATCGATTATGCCTTGTCTGATCCTGTGCCATGGACCAATGAGGCCTGCAGATCTGCCGGTACCCTTCATCTCGGCGGCACCTTTGAAGAGATCGCTGCGGCAGAGAAAGAAATTTGGGAAGGAAATCATCCTGACCGGCCTTATGTGTTAATTGCGCAGTCGTCTGTAGCCGACAACACACGGGCTCCTGAAGGTAAACACACCCTATGGGCCTATTGTCATGTTCCGAACGGGTCAGAGAAAGATATGACCCGGCAGATCGAAGACCAGATCGAACGATATGCTCCAGGATTCAGGGAAACCATTATCTCAAAGCGTACGATGAATACAAAAGCGCTTGAAAAGTATAATTCAAACTATATTGGAGGGGATATCAACGGCGGTGCTCAGTTTGCCCGACAGCTATTTGGGAGACCGGTATTGAAATGGGATCCCTATCATCTTCCGGTGAAAGGCAATTATATATGCTCATCTTCCAGTCCTCCGGGCGGTGGTGTACACGGAATGGCAGGCTTCAACGCAGCCAATAGTGCTCTAAAAAGGGAATTTGGGATTAAAAGCTGATCTATTTCCGATGATTATCCGGGTCAAGCCATCTTAAGGTTTCCCAGCGATACATACCGCTGTCATGATTATCCGACCATATGATCTGAATTGCATGATTTCCTATCTGTTTTATATCTCTGATATTGATCTCAGAAGGATTTTCCTCAAAGAAGGCTTCCGGTTCATATTCTGACATTGAACCATGTCCGCCCCGACAAATCACACACGGGCAATTCATCCGTAATCCAAAGAGCGGATAAACAGATTTCTTGCCATCTTTCCATGATATTTCGAGTACCTGTTCATTATTACTAACTTCCACGTTAACCGGAGTATTTATATCCTCTGAATTCATCTAATTATTATTTTGAGCAGCATTTAATAATGACCGCATTAATTATATCGCTTTTATTTTTTGCAATCAGCTTCTGGGTCGGTTATAAAAAATTATTTTACCTGGATCAGATTCGCTTAATTAACTTGTTGTACACTGCTACTTCGGTGTTGTTTATTTTTATAGTCATGCAGTTGCTTTATCGCAGCGGGATTTTAACACAGGATATAGCCGGAGTATTCATGACTGTTACTTACAGTTGTATAGCTGGTTCTTTTTTGGGAGCAGCTGTAAAACTGTATCACCAAAAAAGACAAAGCGGGGATATCAGATATGTAAATCAATCCTTTCTCACCCATATACTACCCAACCTGATCGCACTGGCTCTTATACTATTTGGGTTACAGAGAACTTCATTACTCACTGATCTGCCTGTAACCCCTATTCGTCTGTCATCCGGAATATCCATCATGATGATCGGGATATGGGGATTTATGATCAGTCTGGTTCCTGAATTCAGAAAGCAGTCAATCGTAATTCTAGACCGGAAGATACCATGGGATGCCCTGGTTGCTTACAGCTGGTTCTCTGAGCGTGTCATAGCCATTGAATATGAGCACAATGGACATATAAAAGAGTTTAAAACCCTTATTCCGGATGAGGATCATCTTTCTGTGGAAGAGTTTTTAAATGAAAAGCTGATTGAGAAATACCAAAAACTGCAAGAGAAAGAAACCGAAGAGGTCAGCGAAGGTTCATAGAATCAATCTTTCCCACTCCACCATGATACATTTGTTTCGGATATAAATTATATGATTCTGTTCTGCTAATAACTCAGCTTCAGGGCTTGACACATCCAGTTGTGTCCAAACCGCTGATTCTTTTTCCTGCATATGATTTCTTTCTATAACATCTTTTACGGTTTCCGCGGCATACTTTTTATTCCTGAATATGTTCACAATGTCGATAGTAATATGCTCAGGAATATCCTGAAGACTATCATAACATCGTTCTCCTAATATCTCACGGGCATTAGGGTTTACCGGTATGATCCGGTACCCTTTCTTCATCAGAAATTGTGCTATATAGTTACTTGTTCTGTACTTATCGGGAGAACAACCCACTACTGCTATGATCTTAGATCTAAGCAGAATTTCTTTTATCTGATGCTCTTCTTCTGTCATATCGAACCGAATCTTTACATTAATTGTAAAAGCTAATGCTTATCTTTTATGCTCTAATATAAATAATCAAAAAAAGAGGAATAATTTTGTCAGAAGTAAAAGACGGTGATACCGTTAAAGTACACTACACTGGAAAACTGAAAGATGGAACTGTATTTGATTCATCTGCTTCAAGAGATCCCCTCGAGTTTACTTTAGGACAGGGTCAATTGATACCGGGTTTTGAAAAGGCTGTAATTGGTCTTAATACCGGTGATAAAACTACTGCAAATATCCCTGTTGACGAAGCTTACGGTGAGCGCAGAGAAGATCTGGAACTTAAAGTGGAAAAGACTCAGCTTCCAGAAGATATCGAGCCATCCGTGGGCATGCAATTACAACTGAATCAGCCTAATGGTCAGCCTGTACCGGTAACCATTACCGATGTAAGTGAATCTGAAGTAACACTGGATGCAAATCACCCATTAGCAGGTGAAGATCTGGTCTTTGACATAGAATTAGTCGAGATCGTCTAAATTTAAGGGAGGCTTAGTCCTCCCATTTTTTTTATGGCTGAATTTAACCGCTCTTCCACCCTGTCTGTAACCTGCCCTGCTAGAATAACCCCTATTCTCCAGCAGGAACTTGAATTGAAAGGATTTCCGATCAATAAAGTACGTACTGCCGGAATTGAGACTGAAGGCACACTTTATGATTGTATGAGACTGAATCTGGAGCTCAGAACGGCTCACAGAGTACATTATCAACTCAAAAAGTTTAAAGCTAAAAATGCGGATGATCTATATGAAGCCATCCGTAAGATAGAATGGGAAGAATATATTTCAGCCAGAGGTTATGTAAGTGTAACCTCTGTAATTAACAATGACACCATAGATAACGATCAGTTTGCTAATCTGAGGGTTAAAGATGCGATTGTTGACCGAATCAGACGAAAAACAGGTGAACGTCCTGATTCCGGTTCTGATCTGAATAAAACAGTGGTTTTCTTATTCTGGAAAGATGATCAGGCTTCGATTTATCTGGATACTTCCGGGGAATCTATTTCAAGGAGAGGATACCGTAAATTCGGACACTTAGCCCCTTTACAGGAGTCCCTGGCCGCTGCGATTGTAATGAGCACTAAATGGGATAAGGTTTCACCCTTTATTAACCCTATGTGCGGAAGTGGAACCATTGCATTGGAAGCTGCTCTTATCGCTCAAAATAAAGCTCCTGGCTTACTTCGGCCTAATTACGGAATAAAACATATTCTGGGATTTGATGAAGAAGCGTGGTCTGATCTGAGATCTGATCTCAGAAACAAAGCTCTTAAAGATGTCCCAGGCAGAATAATTGCAACCGACCATGACAGCCGAGCAGTCAAATCCACACAGATGAACGCTAAGATCGCCGGACTTGATCACCAGATTGAAACTGCAATATGTGAATTTGAAGAGACTGAAATTCCGTTAAATGAAAAAGGTGTGATCGTTCTGAATCCACCCTATGGAAATCGAATTGGCGATGATAAAAAACTGGAGTCTCTGTATCGTTCTATTGGTGACTTCTTTAAAAATGAAGCAACCGGATATTGGGGATATGTGTTTACAGGGAATCTGGATCTTGCTAAACAAGTAGGTTTAAGAACCAATCAGAGAATCGAATTCTTTAACACTACCCTGGATGCACGCCTGTTGGAATATGAGCTGTACTAAGCATAATAGTAACTTTAACTGATTAAATTAAAGTAAAGCTACATAATCGGTTAAACCTTATTTATTATCAATAATCCATCTCGCACAGGCAACAAAACCTGTTCTACTCTTGGGTCTTTGTGCACCAGTTTATTGAATCGGTCTAAAGCTTCTGCTTTTGGATTATCAGGTTTTAAAACTGTTCCATCCCACAAAGTATTATCGACAACCACTACCCCATTTTGTTTGATCAAACGAATAGCCTGCTCATAATAAAATGGGTAGGAGATTTTATCAGCATCAATATATATCAGATCAAATTTTTCATTCATGTGAGGCATAACCTCACGGGCATTTCCTTTTATCAGTCTGATCACTCCTTTTTTGTCGTATAAGAAAAAATGTTTTTCCGCGAGGGCCTGATACCTGATATTCATTTCAATGGTAATAAGCTCCCCTGTTGCCGGTAATACTTCTGCCATCATAAGTGCTGAATACCCTGTAAATGTCCCGATTTCAAGAACTCTTTCCGCACCGCCTACCCGAATAAGCGTACGGAGAAGCTGTCCTACCTGCCTTCCGCTGATCATATCTATGAACTCAAGTTCCTCATCCGATGATTTAATTAGTTTTAGGAGATCATCAGATTCTGCAGTGGTATGAGAGTTCGCATAATCATCTATACCGGCATCGGTTATAGCTGTTTTCGATTTTCTTTTATGCTTATTCATGATTGAAAGATAAAATGCTTAGCCCTATTATCATCGTAAAAAGAATTCATTGGATTTTATTCCCGCTTCAGAATCATCTTTATATATCAATTTCTTTTATATGTACACTCGTTTGTCATTTAATAGAAATTTCGAGGAAGTATGGGTCCGGATGGATTATAAGCCCACTAAAGGAAGCCGGACGGTTTACTTTCTGAATCATCACAGCTGGTGGGACGGTCTTATTCCTCTTTATCTCAATAAAAAGTATTTCCATCAGAAAGCACGGGCTATTATGGAAGATACTCAGATGGTTGAATACGGCTTTTTTAGTAAAATTGGTGCCTTTTCTATTGATCTGAGTGATCCGCGTAAGAGCATACGGTCTCTCAGATACGCTAAGGAATCACTTGTACGTGAAAATTCTTGTTTATTTATATATCCGGAAGGCAGGATGACTCCCTTAAGTTATGAACAGCCCACCTTCAAACCAGGACTGGTTTGGCTTTATAAAGAGACAGAAGGTGTAGATTTTGTTCCGGTATCCGTAGTTACCAATAGCTACCGGTTTCCAAAACCTGAATTATACATTCATGTCGGTAACCCGATACATGCCTCTAAAAAGATGAGTAAGAGCGAGTTAAACCACTTATTTGAAAAATCAATTAAGTTTCAGGTGGGAAATTCTCTCAATGTCGCCGGTAAGAGTGATATTGGATTTGAAAAAGCCTGATCACCAGGTCAGCTTATACCAGAAGTTAGACCCCTGGACCCAGTGGCGCTTACTTTGAACGTATTCAAGACGCATATGAACGAGAGGCCAGAACAATTTTGAATAAATTCTTGAGGGGTAGATGTACTCCGATAGCCCCTCAGAGATCTTGACCTCCTCCCCTGTGTTGAGAATAGCTCTTCCTTTGAACCTTTGATAGAACGGCCCGTCATCAATTACTTTATCAGTTTGAATGGTAACCTGATGTGAATCAGAAGAAAGGCTTATTAACCGTGATGACTTCAGCCCGAATATGTTAAATGCAGCCGATTCATCACTCAATTCAGTAAACTCTGTGATCACTTGTCCATTATCCTTATCGATCAGCCACCCTTCATATTGAGAACCGGTCTTTTCATTCATCAGGTAATATATAAGAGTGCAATCTTCGAAATGGTATCTGCCCCAGTACCAATCCCTGAAGGACTCCTTCATGGGTGAATCCCCGGCATTGTGATCGTGATATCCTTTTCCTCTGAATTTAATTTCCTCTTTTAATCCGGAGTCATCAATAATTATATCTCCATTTACATCAGCCACCGGCAATAAAAGATTCCATATGTGATCCTTCTCTGCTTTCCGGTTGATCAGTTCAGATGAGGTCTTACTCCCTTCAAACTGAAGTGAAAGATCCAGGGATAGATCGGAGTCAAGTTTCTGTATAATATTCAGATGAGTAGTTAATGTTTGATCATTGATTTGATAGGTAAAAGAATGATCACCAAAAGTAAAATTATTAGTTTCCTCATCGTATTGGAACTCACTCTCAGCAAATTCTTTGAAGCTATAATATACTGCTTTGTTTTCCTTGTAGATCGAAATGCTCAATGCCGGATATAATTTTGCTGCCGCATTAAGGTCATCTTCAAGATCTTTTATTTTATTGATGGAGAATGGATTAGAGCTATAGAAAATGATGACTACTCCGCAGTCATTCTCGGGATCAAAGGCATCATAGTACCACCATTCATAGCTTCCCGGGGAACCTCCGCAGAGAGGTATGCTGTTTTTAAGGTCTGTAGTTATGTACATTTGCTCATTGATCTGCAGATCAGGCACCTTTAATCCACTTTTAAATTCGCCAGATGGAGTTTGTCCTTTATTTTTCGTTGGCTTTTTTGCTGATAACCACGATGATTTTTATTCGCAATCAGTTTGATTTTCCTTCTTTGCGGGCCGTAAGATATGCAAATGAGAAAGAAAATACTCCACTTGTTAGTATACTCATCCCCGCCAGAAATGAAGTCGATAATATCGAAAAAGCGATCCGCTGTTCACTGGAACAGGATTACATTTATACCGAAGTGATCGTTCTGGATGATCAGTCAACAGACGGAACAAGGGAAAAGGTCCAAGACATGGCCAGGGAATATGATAAGCTTAGGTATGAATCTGGAATAGAAAAGCCTTCCGACTGGCTCGGGAAACCCTGGGCCTGCCATCAGTTGTCGAAAAAAGCTACCGGAGATCTGTTTCTATTTGTGGATGCCGATGTCTGGTTCGAACCGACAACAGTGTCAAAGGTGGTATCTGAAATGAAGTTTGCAGATATGCTTACTGTGTGGCCTGAGCAGAAAGTAGTTAGCTTTTGGGAAAAAATGATCATTCCCATGATCTATCATACCCTTTTCACCCTTTTGCCTGCAAAATATGTCGAAAGAGATCCCAGATGGATGCCGGGAAAACTAAGAAGTATCTTTTCGGAACAATTTGCTGCTGCCTGTGGTCAGTTCATTGCGATAAACAGAAAAGCTTATGAGGTTATTGGCGGGCACCGGGCGGTCAAAGCACGGATCGTAGAAGATGTAGAGTTAGCTAAAGCCGCAAAAAGGAATAAACTGAAGCTTAGGATGTATCACGGGGCTGCACAGATCCATTGCCGCATGTACACATCACAACGGGAGATCTGGAATGGTCTGCGAAAGAATTTCTTCATCGGTTTTGATAAGAATGTCCTTCTTTTTCTGTTCATGGCTTTACTGCATATTGCCGTTTTCATGGTCCCATTTTTTACTATACCCTATGCTTTTATAACAGGTAAATACTTTATGCTATGGGTATCTGTTATTTGTGTTCTGTTAATCTTAATGCAACGGTGGTTGCTGGATTATAAATTCTCCTGGAATCCTGTTATAAGCCTGCTTCATCCCGTATCAGTATTCTGGTTTCAATTACTGGGTTTGCGCTGTTTAACGGATCATTTTACCGGCATGAAAGCTACTTGGAAAGGCAGAGAGGTCTCAGAATAATTTTCATTCTATCTTCACTAATATTCGTTTTTATTTTAAAAGATTGATGGACATATTAAAGGCAATGAAGGTCCTCATTGAAAAATATCTGAAGTACCTGGAGATCGAAAAGAATGCTTCAGAACATACTATTATAGCCTATAATAATGACCTCCTGTCATTTTACAATCATCTGTGTGAGAATCAATCCGATTCAGAGCTCCCTCCTGAGCTGGAATCAATAAGCAGACTGGATATTAGATTGTGGCTGGCAGATCTGTCGGATAAGGATATGGCCAAAAGTACTATATCCAGGAAAGTAGCAGCTCTTCGGTCTTTTTTTAAATATTGCTTTAAAAGAGGATATATATATAAGAACCCGGCTCACCTGCTGGTGGTCCCTAAAAAGCAGAAGACCCTGCCTAAAACTGCTACCGCAGAAGACCTCGAAAGAATGCTGGACAATGTTTCAACGGATAGTGTTTCGGGAATTCAGGAAAGAACTATACTGGAACTATTTTACAGTACCGGAATGAGATTAAGTGAACTAGCAGGTCTCAACACTGCGGATATAGATCTGAAGCAGTCTCAGGTAAAAGTGACCGGTAAGGGTAATAAGCAACGAATCATCCCGTTGGGTGAAAAATCCAAAGATATCCTGCGTAAACATTTAAATGGAAGGGAAAAATTATTCGGTTCAAAGACCGGACCGGATGCCAGAAAGGCATTATTTCTGGCAGCACATGGTCAGCGTTTATATCAAAGAGCCATACAACGAATAGTAGAAAAACATCTAAAGCAAGCCAGTGAAGTCACTCAAAAGAGCCCACATGTCTTGCGGCACAGCTTTGCAACCCATATGCTGGATAACGGAGCTGATATAAGGATCATCAAAGAGTTTCTCGGACATGCTAACCTGGCGGCTACTCAGGTATATACTCATACCTCCGTCGAAAGGCTTAAAAACGTTTATGAGCAAGCTCATCCGAGATCGAAACTATAATTATTGAATTTATTAATTAGGAGACATCATGAAGACAACTTTTACAGCACGTCATTTCGAAGCAAGCGCAAGTCTTCAGGAATACAGCAGAGACACGGTACAAAAACTTGAAAATTATTACGACCGCATCGTCATGTGTGATATTATTCTAGAGCCCTCTTCGTCCAATGAAGACCCACAACAAGCCGAGATCATCCTGAAAGTTCCAAAGAAAGTATTAACTGCTTCCGCAAAAGCAGGAACCTATGAGCAAGCTGTACATGATGCCGTCGAAAACATTATAAGACAGCTGAAGAAGTACAAAGACAAGATGTCTACATACTAATTAAATAATTATTTCATATGCCATTTAGTCCCCATGCCCCCATTCCCAGGAAAGAGCAGATCGTTGTTTCTGACCTGGTTAAGAAACTCAGGCAAAGAGTAAATATTAATATAATTGCCTGCGCGGGAGATCAATTCTGTGAAGACCGTTATGTAACGGAAGCGGATCTTCACCGTCCGGGACTTGCTCTGGCTGGATACATTAAGCTGTTCACCTATCAGCGAATTCAGGTGATCGGAAATACAGAAACGCAATTTCTCGAAAACCTGCCCGAGAAGAAACAGATCGAATCCTTCAAGAACCTCTGCAGTTTTAAAATTCCTGTCATATTCCTTACAGACGGAAATACATTACCCGATAAGCTGCTGGCAATTGCTGAAAAAGCAAAGATCCCTGTGTATTCTACTCCTCTAGAAACTACACGCTTTATGTATATTCTCAGGGATTTCCTGGAGGATCAATTTGCAGTCCAGACCATGGTCCACGGTTCTATGGTGGATGTTTATGGTATAGGTATTCTGATCGCCGGGAAATCCGGTATCGGTAAGAGTGAGGTAGCCTTGGACCTAGTGGAAAGAGGTCACCGGTTAGTTGCTGATGATGTGGTTATGCTCACCAAAAAGAATAACATTCTTATGTCTTCTGCTACCGAAATGAGTAAACACTTCATGGAGATCAGGGGACTGGGAATAGTCGATGTGATGTCGATGTTTGGAATACGAGCGATCCGTTATCAGAAACGACTGGAAGTCGTTTTAGAACTCACTTTATGGGATGAAACACAGGAAGTTGAACGCACAGGATTGAATCATGACTCGGTTAATATACTCGGACTCGACATTCCATTGATACATTTACCGATCACACCGGGTAAGAATATCACCGTAATAGCAGAGGTAATCGCTATGAACTATCTTCTCAAACATTATGGATATGATCCTGCTAAAGCATTCCAGGACAGGATCAAAAGCAGCATAGCTAATAAGACAAAAGGTGTGCCTAATACTCCCAAAAGGGCTATTGAATACTTTGAAGGAGATATTGAGTAACATTTCTTATTCTAATCCCTCTTTGATAGTGTATATATGCTTGGTATCTTTACTAGGATTTAAATAAAGTACATGTCATTAAAGAATCATTACTACTACGACGAAGCCCGTTGCGAATTCATACCGATACAATATCATCGATCGGAGCAACTAGCCTACAATCTTGCGATCTGGATCTTAACCGGGGTTATATTATCCGGGATAGGGATCATGCTCTTGTCCAGTTATGTGGGTACCCCTGCTGAATTATCTCTCAAAGCAGAGAATGAAGCATTATACCAGCAGCTGGAAGAAACCAAGTCATCTATTGCCCTTTTAGATCAGCAAATGGAGGAGATCGCTTCTCTGGATAATGAGGTATATCGTTCTGTACTCGGGCTTGATGAAATCTCCTACGAAGAGCGCCAGGCCGGTATTGGTGGTGCAGACCCCTATTCTGAATTCGATGTTTATTCTGAATCCACTTCTGAATTACTGCGCTGGACCGCATCAAAGCTGGATAATCTGGAAAGAAGGATCAGTATTCAGAAACTCAGTTTTGAGGAGATCAAAAAAGAGTATAATGAGAACAAAGAGAAAATGAGCCAGATCCCTGCTATTAAACCCACTGCAGGAATTATGTTAAGTGGTTTCGGAGTACGTTACCATCCAATCTTAAAGTACAATCGTCAGCATAACGGTATCGATTTCAGAGCTGATGTTGGTGATCCTATATTTGCTACCGGTAACGGAAAGATCAGATATGCAGGTAGAAAAGGAAATCTTGGATTAATTGTGATCATCGATCACGGCCATGGATTTGAAACACTCTATGCCCACCTCTCTAAAATCGGCGACGGTATTCGATCCGGAGCTGAGGTAACACGAGGTCAGCAGATCGCTCTGGCGGGTGATACTGGATTATCAGAAGGACCACACCTGCATTACGAAGTCCATTATAACAGACAAGCAGTAGATCCAATCTATTACCTGTTTGCAGACACCTCTCCGGAGGAATACAATATGTTCAAAGAGATCTCTAAAACGAATAAGAACTCTCTGGATTAATTAAGTCTGTAATCCCGAGCATTTATTATATCTTTTCCCTTTATTAAGCCCAATCAATTAAATTATAAAGGGATCATGAGATTACTGACTATACTTTGTCTGTCAATATTTGCTCTTACTAATCAAACTATTCATGCTCAGAGCAACATCTCTTCTGAGCTCAGTGGAAACGCCGAAATGCTCATTGAAAAGGCCATGAGCAGTGATATTGCCTGGGATCGGTTCAACTACATGGTAGATACTTTTGGACCCCGTTTCAGCGGTACGCAAAACCTTGAGGATGCCATAGACTGGATCCTCAAAGAGATGGATAATGATGATCTTGAAAATATCTGGGGGCAACCGGTAATGGTACCTCACTGGGTGCGTGGCAAGGAGTCTGCAACCCTTATTACTCCCAGAAAAAAAAACCTTCCCATGCTTGGGCTGGGAGGCTCAGTTGCTACTCCTGAACAAGGTATTCAAGCTGAGGTTCTGATTGTGAGAAGTTTTGATGAGTTATTTGACCGGGCGGATGAAGCTAAAGGAAAGATTGTGCTCTATAATGTTCCCTTTACCACCTATGGGGAAACTGTTCAATACCGGGTAAATGGTGCTTCCGAAGCAGCTAAGCATGGTGCCGTGGCCAGTCTGGTACGATCTGTAGGTCCATATTCCATGAAGACACCACATACCGGTACCTCCAGATATCAGGATGGAGTTCCTAAAATCCCTCATGCTGCAATTACGGTTGAAGATGCCATGATGCTGCAACGCATGAATGACCGTGGTGACAAGATCGAGATCCTGTTAAAAATGGAAGCTGAAACTTTTCCAGACGTTCAGTCCAGAAACGTAATAGCAGAGATTAAAGGATCGGAATTTCCCGATGAAATTATTGTACTGGGAGGACATATTGATTCCTGGGACGTTGGTCAGGGTGCTATGGATGACGGTGGCGGATGTATAGCCGCCTGGGAAGCAGTGAGATTAATGAAAGAACTCGGAATAAGACCTAAAAGAACAGTACGGGTGGTTTTATGGACCAATGAGGAGAACGGATTGAGAGGAGCTAATGAGTATTACCGGATGGTTAAAGAAGATGAGAACTCTCTGGATAATCACGTTCTGGCCATGGAATCTGATGCCGGAGTTTTTGACCCAATTGGTTTTGGTTTCAGTGGCTCAGATGAAGCCTATGAAATTCTCGTAGAGATCGGAAAGTATCTCGAAGACATTGAATCTGGTGTAGTGGCAAAAGGCGGAGGCGGAGCCGATATCGGACCTCTTATGAATGATGGAGTACCTGGAATGGGGCTTAACGTAGACGGCTCTAAATACTTCTGGTACCATCACACTCATGCTGATACCATTGATAAGTTAAACAAAGAAGATTTCAATGAGTGTGTAGCGACCATGGCTGTATTTGCTTATATGGTTGCTGATCTGGAGGAGAGACTACCCCGATAAAGGTAGGGTCGAAGTAATCTGGTTAGCGTTGACCCTTTTCATTCAGGAATTTGTGAGTGAGCTTATCCCCTGCCTTGATTGTTTTTTGTAACCACGAAAGCTGGAGATCGATGATTTCTTCGTCGCTAAGTTGCCACTCTGACCGGTCCCCTGCCCTTAACCTTCTGGTTGTATTATACAGACATATGGCTGCACTGACTGAAATGTTGAAGCTTTCACTGAAACCGTACATTGGTATTTTCATAAAAGCATCGGCTTCCTGAATTGCGGTCTCACTCACTCCTTCCAGTTCGGTGCCAAATACCAATGCAGTTTTTGAATCTAAAGGCAGATCGTTTAGATCGTAGTCGTCTTTATGGGGAGAGGTGACTACGACGCGATAGCCCTCTTTTTTAAGCCTTGTGAAGCACTTCAGAGTATTATTACTCTGCTCTTCTTTATATCGGTTTAAGGTAAGCCACTGATGAGCTCCTATTGTCACATTCTTTGAGGTGGTAAATTCATTTCTATTCTCAATAATATGTACATCCTGAATTCCGAATCCATCACAGGAACGTAAAACTGCACTGGCATTATGTGGCTGGTAGATATCCTCCATTACAACAGACAGATAACGTGTACGGTTGCTTAATACCTCGTTAATTTTTTGCCAGCGGTTCTCAGTAGTGAAATCACGCAGGTAAGCTATGAGCTCTGATTTAGTTTGTATGTCCATAAAAGAAAAGGCTGCCCGATGAGCAGCCTTAAATTAAAATGAAAATTGTGATCAGTTTTCACATCGGAAGGTAAAGCCCTTCTTTCGTATCGTTTCTATGTAATCTGTTTCTGTATGGTCTCTGATCTTTTTTCTCAGATAACTGATGTATACGTTTATATAGTTGGTCTGAGTATCAAAATGGATGTCCCAGACTTTTTCTGCCAGTTCTTCCTGGGTGATCACGCGATTTTTATTCTTCAAAAAATAGACCAGAAGATTAAATTCGTTGTTTGTGAGCTGAACTTTCTCACTGTTGATCGTAAATTCCCTTTTGAGCAGATCCACTTTGAGTTCGCCACAACTCAGCACCTGCTCTCCACCGGATTCCGTACGGCGCTGTATCGCACCCATACGGGCAATGAGTTCTTCGGTATTAAATGGTTTGGTGAGGTAATCGTCTGCTCCTACTTTGAGACATTTAACCTTTACATCGGTATCCTGTTTACCTGAGAGTATGAGAACCGGCGTTGAAATATCTTTATCTCTAATATTTTTACATACTTCATAGCCATCACCATCAGGGAGCCCAAGGTCCAGAATGATCATTTCAAATTCATTCTCAGTGGCCTGATTTTCTCCATCCGTGGCTGTTTCAGCCGTCATTACGGTATTGCCATTATGTTCAAGAACTGCTTTTACAAGCGTGCGAACTGAAGGGTCATCTTCAATTACGAGTATATTCATATTCTGTAATTTTTATACTTGGCCTATTCGGTAGATATCCTAATGATTATCATTATTGGAATCAACATCTATATTAAGAAAAGTTAACAAAGATTAGAACAGTTATCTTCCAATTAATTTATAACCCTGTTCGATCAGCCATTTTTCAGTTTCACTGATAAATACATCATCCAGATGATGTCCTGCATCGATGAGTTTAAATTCAGCTTTAAATCCCTCTTTTTTGAGTTTATCGATCCCTTCCTTTTGAGGCTCCGGGAATACACTACTGTCATCCTTTCCGTGCAGGGCCAGGATATTCAGATGAGATGCTTTATCTCTTCTTCCCTCAAATGCCTCGATCTTGATCCGGCCTCCTATAGCAACCAGATCATTAACGTATTTCCATCGTGAAAAGGCGAAGTAACCCGCCAGGTAAGCTCCCATTGAATAACCAACTACACAGAAACGACTGATATTGATCACATGGTTCAGGTCATCTATGATTTCCTGAATAAATTCAGAGGAGATCTCCATTGATTTTATAAACTGTCCCTGCCCTCCATCGTACAAATACCATGCTCTGCCCCATTTTGAGACTTTCTTTTTCCTGCTCGTGTCATAAACCGGGTATGGCCCCTGCACAAATAAATGATATGCTTCGAGATCTGTTAAGGGCGCCGCTTTTTTTTCCAGAAAAGAAATATTCTGCTCGAATCCATGTAGATAAAGAATCAAAGGTTTCGGCTGACCTGTCTTCTCTCCCGTCTCAATTAATTTATAAGGGACCTCGATCTTAAATGAGGTTTTACCGGATATCAATACATCCTTCATACTATTTTTGATTCAACAATACCGTTTTCTAAGATCAAAATAAACGAATGATTGAATTGGCATTTCTGCATATTCATCTTACTTTTGCGAGGACATTTAAACTGCATCAGATATTTATGGCATCTATTAGAAACGACTGGACCCAGGAAGAAGTAAAAGAGATCTACAATACCCCGTTAATGGAATTGATCTACCGTGCAGCAACCGTACATCGAGAATTCCATGAAACCGGAGAAGTGCAGGTTTGCACCCTTCTTTCCATTAAGACAGGCGGATGTTCTGAAGATTGCGCCTATTGTCCTCAGTCAGCCCGGTATAATACCGGAGTGGATTCACAGAAGATGATGCCGAAAGATATGATCCTCGCTGCTGCTGAAAGAGCTAAAGATGCCGGAAGTACCCGATTCTGTATGGGTGCAGCATGGAGATCTGCAAGACAGAATAAAGATTTTGATCAGGTACTGGATCTGGTATCTGATATTGCAGATATGGGACTGGAAGTATGTGCTACACTGGGTATGCTAACCGACGATCAGGCTAAGAAATTAAAAGAGGCAGGTCTTTACGCTTATAATCATAATCTGGACAGTAGTGAAGATTTTTATAAAAAGATCATTACTACCAGAACTTATGATGATCGTCTGGACACCATTAAGAAAGTTCAGGAAAATGAGATCTCCGTCTGTTCCGGAGGGATCATTGGGATGGGTGAAACTCATGAAGACCGCATGGGTCTGCTACACACTCTCTGTACACTTGATATTCACCCCGAATCCGTACCAGTAAATGCTCTTATAGCTGTACCAGGTACCCCCATGGAAGATCAGCCTAAAGTACCCAGCTGGGATATGGCAAGGATGATCGCAACAGCAAGAATTCTGATGCCAGCATCTATGGTCCGCTTATCCGCCGGACGTGTGCGAATGAATTTTGAAGAGCAGGCACTATGCTTTATGGCGGGTGCCAACTCCATATTCACCGGAGAAAAGCTTCTCACTACTGATAATAATGAACTGGATGAAGACATGCATATGTTCGAACTCTTCGGCCTGAAGCCTCGAGAAGCATATAAGAATGCTAAAGAAGAACATATTCCTGCAGCAGTAGCAAAATAAATTTTATGGCAGAGTTACCCGGACTTACTCCACTGTCCAGGTTTCTTTTCCTCTCAATAAGCTATCCAGATCGGGACTTCCATTAGACATGGCTGCATGATTTACCTGCCTGATAACCTCTTCGTCATATCTTGGCCGGTCTACTGCATATAATACCCCGAAAGGTCTGGGAAATTTGATCCCGTTCTCTCCTGTGGCATGCTCAAAGAATTTAGACAGGAGAAAGGCCTTAGTGGAGTCTTTCTCATCATGAATCCAAAGGTCATCCTCTGACCAGTTATCTCCCAGTTCAACGACTTCAGGTTTTAATCCATCGAGACGGATCCCCTTGTCATTGTCTTTGCCAAATATCATTGGCTTGTCCTGCTCTAAATAGATCGTTTCCCGTGGTCGGGATTTTTTGTCTGTGAACAGCTCGAAGGCTCCATCATTAAAGACAATACAATTCTGATAGATCTCCAACATAGAAGTACCCTGATGTTCATGTGCTCTTTTCAGCATTTGCTGAAGGTGTTTAGGATCCCGGTCCATTGCTCTTGCTACAAAGCTTCCATCTGCTCCTAAACTAAACGTTAGAGGATTAAATGGGTGATCTATAGATCCAAAAGGTGAAGATTTTGTGGTTGTACCTTCCGGAGTGGTAGGGGAATATTGTCCCTTGGTCAGCCCGTAGATCTGATTGTTAAATAACAGAAAATTCAGATTCACATTTCTACGGAGCATATGTGCAAAGTGATTCCCTCCGATCGATAGGGAGTCACCGTCACCCGAGATCACCCATACGCTCAGGTCTGGCCTGGTTACTTTCAGTCCCGTAGCCATTGCAGGTGCACGACCATGAATAGAATGAACACCAAAAGTTTCCATATAGTATGGAAAGCGGGCAGCGCAGCCAATACCGGAAATAAATACAATATTTTCCCTTGGCACACCGATGTCCGGCATAACGTTCTGGACCTGTTTAAGTATCGTATAGTCTCCGCATCCCGGACACCATCTTACATCCTGATCGGATGAAAAGTCTTTGGATGAATAATCCAGTTCCCGATCTGTTGTGGCGGTATCACTCAGAAAGGTGTTGATCTTGGTAGGTGTTTTTAATGCTTCCATTATGCGTAGACCTCTTCTTTACCGTTCATTATTTCTTTAATGCTTTCGATGAGTTCATTTACACCAAAAGGCCGTCCTTTAATTTTATGTATTCCCCTGGCCGGGATATTGAATTCACTTCTGATCAATCGTACCAATTGACCGTCATTTATCTCCGGAACAATCACCTGATCATAGTTCATCATCATTGCTCCAAGATTTTTAGGAAATGGCTGAATATAATTCAGATGGGCATGAGCTACCTCGTATCCTTCCTTCAGCATTTCCCCTACCGCTGTCCTGATAGAGCCGTACGTAGAGCCCCAGCCCAGTACCAAGGCTTTTCCTTTTTCATTACCCTGATCCAGTTCCTGTTCAGGTATAAAATCTGCAATATTGTCTCTCTTTTGCCTTCTCAACAGAACCATTTTCTGGTGGTTTTCCGGATCATAAGAAACATTACCGGTCAGATCTTCTTTTTCCAGTCCTCCGACTCTGTGTTCTATTCCTTTCGTGCCGGGAATAGCCCATGACCTTACCAGGTTTTCATTTCTCCGGTATGGCATGAATGCTTCTGCATCGTCGGCGCGTGGTTTCTCGAAATCCACACTGATATCTGCCAGATCTGAAGACAATGGGAAATTCCATGGTTCTGAACCATTTGCCAGATAACCATCTGAGAGAATCATAACAGGTATCATGTGTTCCAGTGCTATCCTGCTGGCCTCATAAGCCATATTGAAACAATCGGCCGGAGATCTTGGTGCCAGTACTGCCATCGGACTTTCCCCATTCCTTCCATAGACAGCTTGCATAAGATCAGCCTGTTCCGTTTTAGTAGGCATCCCGGTAGAAGGCCCTGCACGCTGTACATTAAGTACAACCAAGGGCAGCTCCAGCATTACTGCAAGGCCCAGTGCTTCACCTTTAAGGGCTATTCCCGGTCCGGATGAACTGGTAACCCCTAGTGCTCCCCCGAAAGATGCACCAATTGCGGAAGTAACGGCGGCTATTTCATCCTCTGCCTGAAAAGTGATAATGCCAAAGTTCTTATACTTTGATAAGCCATGAAGGACATCAGATGCCGGTGTGATCGGATACGATCCGAAAAATAAGGGCAGCTGGCTTTTATTAGCTGATGCTACCAGGCCCAGCACGGTTGCATCATTTCCGGTAATGTTTCGGTACTCACCCGGTTTCAGCGCTGCTTCTTTGATAGTATACCGGGTGGTAAATATCTCAGCAGTTTCACCAAAATGGTATCCTGCCTTTAATACTTTAATATTGGCTTCTGCGATCTCCGGTTTCTTACTGAATTTTGAATTCAGGAATGAAATAGTGGAATCCATCGGACGATTGTACATCCAGTATAGTAGTCCTAATACAAACATGTTCTTGGAGCGCTCTTCTTCCTTATAGCCGAGGCCCATATCGCTGAGTGATTCTTTCGTTAGCTTGGTAATATCAAGTTTATGGACCTGATAACCGTCAAGGGTACCATCTTCGAGCGGGTTTTCGTCATCCCCGTATTTTGCAAGATTCAGATTCTTTCGATCGAAGCCGGCCGTGTTGGCAATGATGGTTCCTCCGCTCTTTAACATGGCAAGGTTTGCCTTAAGGGCAGCTGAATTCATTGCTACGAGAACATCGCATACATCACCGGGTGTAAGGATCTCTTTAGAACCAAAATGTAACTGAAATGAGGAGACTCCGGGAACCGTACCGGCCGGGGCACGTATCTCTGCCGGGAATTCAGGAAGCGTTCTCAGATCGTTCCCTTCAAGCGCTGTGGTATTAGTAAAAAGTGAGCCTGTGAGCTGCATTCCATCACCGGAATCACCGGCAAATCGTATGGTTACTTCTTCGCGGACGATATCTTGTTTTTTCATATGCCTGAGATAAAACTATAAGGTGATATTGATGTGAAGTTCCCCTTTTTTATATACAATTAAAACTAAATTTACGTCTTAGTCTATCTAATTGTTATTACTTAATATTTAAATTCAAACCATTATGATAAGTACCTGATACCTCTCTTATAACTTCTACTCCAATGCTTGATTCATTTCCTGCCGGTCCATACAGCAGCCACAAATTACCATTTCATCAGGAAGATTGGCAGATACTGGTTTTGTCCTTGAAGAATGATCATCGCGCTACCTTATGTCACACGATACCGTTGGTATTCCAGGAAATCAGAATAGAAGAATAAGCTTCCTTTACTCGCAAAAATTTTTAAAACTAACTATCTTTAGCGGCATGAAATCTGTTGCCTTCGAGACATTAGGTTGTAAGCTGAATTTTTCGGAAACCTCTTCCATGAGAAGAGATTTTCAGAATGAAGGCTACGAGTTAAGAGAGTTCAGTGATCATTCGGATATATATGTGATCAATACTTGTTCGGTTACTACCAATGCTAATTCTGCCTGCCGGCAGACTGTTCGTCAGGCATTAAGGAGAAACCCGGATGCCTTTGTTGCTGTGGTAGGTTGTTATGCTCAGCTGGAGCCAGAGGAAATTGCAGAGATCGAAGGAGTGGATGTCGTATTGGGTGCAAAAGATAAGTTCAGGCTTCTTGATCTTTTTGATGATTTCGTCAAACAGGAGAAAACGATCATTCACAATACGGATGTGAATGAAGCAGCTGATTTTCATCATGCCTTTTCATCCGATGACCGGACCCGGGCCTTTCTTAAAATACAGGACGGCTGTAATTATAAATGTTCCTTTTGTACCATCCCGCTGGCTCGCGGTAAGAGCAGGTCTCCTAAAACAGAAACTGTAGTCCGGAATGCTGAGCAGTTGGTCAAAGAAGGCTTTAATGAAGTGATCATAACTGGGGTCAATGCAGGAGATTTCGGCTACGGAACGGATCAGAATTTTTATCAGCTCCTTAAAGCCCTGGAAGAAGTAAAAGGCCTGCAAAGGCTCCGGGTTTCTTCGATCGAACCGAATCTGCTGACTGAAGAAATCATACATTTTGCAGCAGAATCCAAGATCTTACAACCTCATTTCCATATCCCTCTCCAAAGCGGTTCAGACGAAATGCTCAAACTGATGCGGAGAAGATATCATACAGCACTCTATCGTGAAAGAGTGAAGCTTATTAAATCACTTATCCCAGATGCCTGCATTGGTGTTGACGTAATAACCGGTCATCCTGGAGAAACGGAAAATTTATTTCAGGAGTCATATGATTTTATTGATTCACTGGACGTATCGTATTTGCATGTATTCACGTATTCGGAGCGCCCTGATACTCATGCATTAACCATCAGGCCCCGTATTCCTAAAAAGGTCCGGAAAAATAGAACGCATAAGCTAAGACGTCTTTCTTTAAAAAAGAGATATGAGTATGATGAGCATTTTCTCGGACATTCCCGACCGGTCTTATTCGAGGAAGAAAACAAGGATGGTCTTATACAGGGGTGGACTGACAATTATATCAGAGTTGCCGTACCTTACTATAAACGACTGATTAACACCATACAGAAAGTAACCATAGGTCAAAAAAATCAGGAAGGCTTGCATATTTGCCCGTTACCCAAGGAAGTTATTCAAGAAGAACTGACCATCAGGGAGTTATTAGACCATGTCTGAACTTAAAGAGTGGATTGATAAAGCAGAGAGATTCATCCATCAGCAAAGAGAGATGTTTGGTGACTTCGCAGTACCGCATCATCAAAGTCAGGATTTGCAAGAACCAGAAGTAACCGCCGACGATAAGGCAGCTGACAACAGGGAGCAAACTACCGAAATAAAGGATGCATTGACCTTAGGAACCGTCCAAAACCTGGATGAGTTAAAGATTTTGTGTGAATCGGAGAAAGCTCTCAGAACGGATCTGGAGGGTACCAATCTGGTCTTCGGAACCGGTAATCCTGATGCGGACCTGATGATCATTGGAGAGGCTCCTGGCGAAAATGAAGATAAACAAGGAGAACCTTTTGTGGGAGCAGCCGGTCAACTCCTGGATAAGATCATGAAAGCGATCGAATTTGACCGAAATGAAATTTATATCGCAAATATACTTAAACATCGACCTCCGAATAACAGAGATCCAAAGCCTGAAGAGAGAGCACGCTCTCTACCCTTTCTGCTTAAACAGATTGAAATCATAGATCCGAAATTGATCCTTTGTGTAGGAAGGGTTTCCGCTACTACCCTCCTCGATCGCGATGATAGTCTGAAAAATATGCGCCAAAAATTTCATGATTTTCATGGCAGAGAGCTTATGGTTACCTACCATCCAGCAGCTTTGTTAAGAAACCCCAGCTGGAAACGTCCTACCTGGGAAGATGTACAGTTACTCCGAAAGCGGTATGATGAACTGGGAGGAAAACCCTGAATCATCTGAGTTTTTGGTGTTTAAAAGGTCGCCTTTTTCTTACATTCAGTCTCATCAGAATTTTATTAGCACATCAGCATAGTGGCAGAAAGAAACGGTTCTTATAAAGGCAATCAGAACGGGCGTAATTCAGGTTCAGGTGAATCTGCAGGACGGATCCCACCTCAGGCTACCGAAGTGGAAGAAGCAATTCTTGGTGCCATGCTTCTTGAACACAGTGCAGCCACCGTTGCACTTCAGATGCTGAAATCGGAGGATTTTTATAAGTCGTCCCATAAGCATGTATTTGAGACTTTATCCGAACTCTATGAACGTGACAATCCATTAGACCTTCTCACCGTAGAAAATGAACTGCGGGATAAAAATCTGCTTGAAACGGTCGGCGGAACTTCTTTTCTATCCGACCTTACCCGTTCGGTAAGTTCTTCCGCAAATATAGAATATCACGCTCAGATCATCATTGAAAAAGCGATCAAAAGAAATCTGATCCATGGTTGTTCCGATATCATCAAGGATGCGTACGATTCAACCTCAGATGCCTATGATGTACTGGATCATGCCGAACAAAGGATCTTTGATCTTTCCAACACCAAGAGTAAAAGCTCAGCGATCAAGGTAGAACAGCTGCTTAAAGACACTCTTGCTTATCTGGAAGACCTGCGAGGAAAAGAATACGGTATCACCGGAGTTCCTTCGGGAACCGCTATTGATGATATGACGGCTGGCTGGCAGCGTGGAGATCTGGTAATTATAGCCGCCAGACCCTCGATGGGTAAAACAGCCTATGTATTGACTGCTGCAAGAAATGCTGCCATGCATCCTGATGAAAACCTTCGTACACCGGTAGCCTTGTTTAGTCTGGAGATGTCTTCTCAATCGCTGGTGCAGCGACTGCTAACTATGGAAGCTCGTATCCGGGCAGATGAGGCCCGAAAAGGTACTCTGAAAGATGATGATTTCCGTCAGCTGATCGATGCAGCAAGTCGTTTATTTAATGCACAGATCTTTATCGATGATACTCCAAGTATCAGTCTGATGGAATTAAGGACTAAATGCCGAAGACTTAAGAGTGAAAAGGATATCGGTCTGATCGTAATTGATTACCTGCAGCTTATGCAATCCAGTGCGAGAGATATCGGTTCCCGTGAGCAGGAGATCGCATCCATCTCAAGGGGTTTAAAGGCCTTGGCCAAAGAACTGGATGTGCCGGTTATTGCCCTGTCTCAGCTAAGCCGTGCAGTTGAACAACGAGGAGGCGACAAAAGACCACAACTTAGTGACCTCCGTGAATCCGGTTCCATTGAGCAGGATGCTGATGTGGTCATATTCCTGTACCGCCCGGAATATTACGGTATTACTACAACCGCAGAAGGTCAGTCTACCGAAGGTATTGCTGAGGTGATCATAGGCAAGCAGAGAAACGGACCTGTAGGTAGCAAAATGCTTTATTTTGTGAAAGACTATGCCAGATTTGAAAATCTGTCCGGTGCACGTGAAAATGCTCCCTTTCTGGAATCAGGCAATAAAAATGACTCCGATTCGGGATCCTCAGGACCTCCCCCGCTGCCCCATAATCCGGCCGGAGATGACAACGCTCCCTTTTAGTAAATGATCACTCGATCATGCTTTCAAATAGCTTATCGAATTCACGTATATGTCGATTCCAGTCGAGATGTTTATTGATATTCTGAAGTGAATTCTTTGGCAGAGGCTTGGTCTTATGCATGAGCAGATCCCGCAGGTAGTGGAACAGGTCATCTTCCGTATCATATAAAACAGGTGCATGCAGCAATGGATTATGAAGGCTTTTGGGAATGAGCTCCGGGTAATGCAAGGTATTGGGTACCAATGGATGACATCCGCAATAGATCGCTTCCATGATCGCTACACAAAAGAATTCATAGGTTGCTGTGGAGACCACAATGTCTCCTCTGTGCAATAGCTTACTGTAGTTTTCTTTATCATCCACATAGCCGAAGTGAGTAATATGCTGACCGAAACGTTCCCAGGCTTTTTCAAACTCTTCAGGTTTGTCATGCTTAGTATCTCCTGCCAGAATCAGATCAAATTTAAGTTCTATATCATTTAACCTGTTCAGAACACGAAAAAACATTGCCGGGTTACGATCGAACTGCCATCTTTGATTCCATACGATCACTGGACGTTCATTATTCTGGCGGGTATCCGGCTGATCATCAAAACTTTTCAGGTCCAGACCCGGGTGCATGACCACACTTTTCTCCCTTATCTTTTCTACCGTATTTAGTTGTTTCTCATCCGGAAAATTATCCAGAAACTTAGGTAAGGCTTCCATGAGGTCTTCCAGGTGAAATCTAGATGAAAAAAGGAGTTTATCTGCTACCAGCATACTCAGGTAGTTGATATAACAGTAGGTCATATCCCGTTGCTCTCCTTCCGGTATAGGCCGGGTAAACTGATTATCATGCATATACATGATCGTCGGAGTATGGGCAAACCGGGGATTGGTAAGGGCCATAAATGCAGGCAGATTGGTCATACTGCTGCATAAAAGAAGATCAATGTCATCTTCAACCTGATTTGTAAGCTCAGCCAGAGTAACTGAGTCACCGTGCATCCGCCATTTCCAGCCCTTATAATTCAGCTTAATCGGGATAATATTATGACCTGAATGCTCTTCCAGCCCTTTTAGAAATGCTTTATGTGACCCGCTGTAAAATGGCTCTACGGCTAAAATGTTCATCCGCTATCGGTTATCTGAATCTGCTTTGTATATCCTGAAGTGGAATATAAACGATTGTTGGTTTTTTTAAAGGATCCAGATAAGGTTCATCACAGGCAAAGAGCTGGTCTACCAATGACTCCATTTCGATATAGTTTAGCTTTTTACCCCGGGGTATAGCTGCACGTGAAGCAAATGCAATAGCAAGTCTCTCCCTTTCCTCCAGTTTAATTCGCTGACCCAGTTCCTGATATTGATGCAGCATAGAAACCAGCACTTCCTGTTCATTACCGATCTCAATATCAGCAGGCACTCCCGTGATCATTGCAGTATTACCACTCATAAGCTGAACGGTAAAACCAATCCGTTGAATGATGGATTGTAGTTCTTTCAGCAGGCTGTAATCAGAAGCTGATAATTCCAGAGTCTGGGCAAACAGCAGCTGCTGAGTACTTGGCAACGCCTGCTCCGTGGCATTAATAGCCTTTTCAAATATGATCCTCTTATGAGCCAGATGCTGGTCAATCACACATAAACCGGTTCGGGTCTGAGAAAGTATATAAGTATTGTGGAGCTGCCAGAAGCCCTGCTCATCATGCACACTCTTTGAGGCTTCTTCCCCTGTACCTTCAATCTTTGGCTGATCAGACGGCTGTTTACTGCTGTAGAGATCTTCTGACCATTTCATTCCATCATTATCCCCAAGATTATGCCTGTTGATCCTGGAGGGTATATGAAAGTCAGCGGGTGTATTTTTGGAGGATGGTTTAGGTGAGTTAAAAGAAAATCCGGAATCCATTCCCTTATGCTTACTTTCGCTCCAGGTATTGATCTCATCTTCCGGGTGATTCAAGTCAGGGACCATAAAATGTTCATTCAGTGCTTTGCTTACCACGGACCTTGCCAACTGAATGATGCTTCTTTCATCCTCAAATTTTACCTCCATCTTAGAGGGGTGCACATTCACATCAACTTTGGAGGGATCGATCTCAAAGAAGAGTGCATAAAAGGGATATTCGTTATTCTTGGTCCAGGCGTCATAAAGATTAAGGATCACGTAAGTCAGATAGCGATGCTGAAAAGGACGACCATTTACAAAAAGGAACTGTTCACCTCTGCTCTTTTTAGCCAGTTTTGGATCCGATGCAAAACCCCGGATCCTTACATAACTGGTTTCCTCTTCAAATTCTATCAGGGATGCTTTATAGGATGATCCAAATATATCAGTGATGCGGGATGCTAGATCCTGTTCCGGAAGTTCATAAACGGAATCGCCGTCTGCCTCCAGGGTTATGGATACTTCTGGATTGGATAATGACGCATATTGTACCGTTCGAATGATGTGTCTGAGTTCAGTTACATCTGTTTTCAGAAATTGTCTTCTGGCTGGCACATTATAGAATAAATTCCTTACATCGATGGTGGTGCCATTCTCCGTTGCAACCGGTCTAATCTCTTTCTCTTCACCTCCCCATACACTGTATTCCCATCCGTTTTCATCTTCTGCCCTTTTAGATCTTACATTCACCTGAGCTACGGATGCAATGGAAGCCATCGCTTCTCCCCTGAATCCCAGTGTACGGATCCTGAAGAGATCATCAACAGAATTGATCTTGGATGTTGCGTGACGCTCGAAGCAAAGCGGAAGATCTTCTTTACTCATACCACATCCATTATCAGACACCTGGATCAGTGTCCGGCCGGCGTTTTGAATGATAATTCTTATAGAATCGGCTCCTGAATCTATAGCGTTGTCCAGCAATTCTTTAACTACGGATGAAGGACGTTGTATTACCTCACCAGCAGCTATCTTGTTACTGATCTCAGGAGGTAATGAATGAATAATAGAATCTGAGGTACGGGTCTCGCTCAATGCTTCCTTTTGATTAAAGTGAGATGATATAAACTACTAATGCGAGTAAAACAACAAAAAATAACACACGGGTAAACTGAGCCGGGCGTCGGCGCGTGTGTGTCTCAAATTTGATCCGTTTTTTACGTTTCTCACGCTCGTCCTTTTCCGGGTCGTAATATCTGAACTGATAGTCGAATTTCTTTGGTTTTGGCCTGAAGCCGAACATGGGTCTGATCATTGCGACACCTTTGCTTTGATTGACTTGGACGCTGATTATTTTCAGAAATGCAATATACATAATACAGTAACGGCTTTCACATTATTGCTCAAATCAGACACATTTTCTCTTTTGCCATAGATTATTGTTAATAAGGATCAAGTTCGGGCTTCTGCATACCATTATCCCTCGAAAATTTGTAAACTCCGTCCCATATTAATTTCAATCTTTTAACCGATCTACTTCATGGATAAAGATTTAGCAAAGATCTCCTATACCATCACTGATGAAGCTCCTTACCTGGCCACTCATTCCTTCCTCCCTATTTTAGAAACATTCCTAGAACCAGCTGAAATAAAAATTGAGGCTAAAGATATTTCGCTGGCCGGAAGGATACTGGCAAATTTTCCTGACTTTCTTAAAGAGGACCAACAGGTTAATGACGCTTTACATGAATTAGGTGAACTTGCAAAAAAACCAGAAGCAAACATCATTAAATTACCCAATATCAGTGCTTCTGTACCTCAACTGAAGGCAGCCATTAAAGAGCTTCAGTCGAAGGGATATGATCTCCCTGACTATCCGGAGGAACCTCAAAATGATAAAGAACGTGAGATACAGCAAAGATATGATAAGGTTAAAGGATCAGCAGTCAATCCTGTACTTCGGGAGGGCAATTCTGACCGTCGGGCACCTAAGGCTGTCAAAGAATATGCACGCAAAAATCCTCATTCCATGGGGAAATGGTCTGCTGAATCTGGATCACATGTAGCTACAATGGATCGCGGCGACTTCAGACATACAGAAACCTCTCTTACTATAGCAGCACCAACTACGGTTGATATCCTATTTGAAGGTTCTGACGGAAGTACCAGAACCTTAAAAAAAGGCCTTATTCTGGAAGAAGGTGAAGTGATCGATGCATCCAAAATGAGCAATAATGAGCTCAACTCCTTTCTCTTGGAACAGGTAAAAGATGCCAAAGAAAAGGGTGTATTATTCTCTCTGCATATGAAGGCAACTATGATGAAGGTTTCAGACCCAATTATATTTGGCCATGCAGTTAAGGTTTACTTCAAAGAATTGTTTGCTAAGTATGAAGAAACATTTGAAAAATTGGGTGTGGATGTTAACAATGGTTTCGGCGACCTGATCTCAAGACTGGATGAACTGCCGGAATCTGAAAGTCAGGCTATTAGAGCTGATATTCAAAAGATCTATGAAGAGCAGCCGGACCTTGCCATGGTCAACTCAGATAAAGGAATTACAAATCTTCATGTACCAAGCGATGTGATCATTGACGCCTCGATGCCAGCTATGATCCGGAACAGCGGTCAGATGTGGGACAAGAACGGAGATACCAGGGATACTAAGGCAGTGATTCCGGACAGCAGCTATGCTGATATCTACCAGGAGGTAATCGATTTCTGTAAAAAGAACGGAGCATTTGATCCTACTACCATGGGAAGTGTTTCTAATGTTGGACTTATGGCCAAGAAAGCTGAAGAGTATGGCTCTCATGATAAGACCTTTGAAATTGGCGAAAACGGTACCGTCAAAGTGGTAGATAAAGACGGTAACACCCTTACTGAGCATTCCGTATCTGCTGGAGACATCTGGCGAATGTGCCAGGTAAAAGATGAACCCGTAAAAGACTGGGTGGGACTGGCTGTACGCAGAGCCCGGGAAACAGGGACACCTGCTGTATTCTGGCTGGATGAGGATCGTGCACATGACCAGCAGCTGATCACCAAGGTAAACCAATACCTGGGCGATATGGATACAGAAGGTCTGGAACTACATATTATGTCCCCTCAAAAAGCTATGCATTTTTCTCTGGAGAGGATCAAAGAGGGAAAGGATACGATCTCAGTCACCGGTAATGTTCTTCGGGATTATTTAACGGACCTCTTTCCTATTCTGGAGCTGGGTACCAGCGCAAAAATGTTATCCATCGTTCCTCTTATGAATGGAGGTGGCCTTTTTGAGACCGGTGCCGGAGGTTCAGCACCCAAGCATATTCAGCAGTTTCTTAAAGAAGGTCACCTTCGCTGGGACTCGCTTGGAGAATTCCTGGCTTTGGCAGTTTCTCTTGAACACCTAGGCAGAACATTTGAAAATGAGCGGGCTAATATCATGAGTCGCACCCTGGATAATGCAGTCGGTAAGTATCTTGAAAATGACAAATCTCCATCCAGAAAAGTGAATGAACCCGATAACCGGGCTTCCCATTACTATCTGGCCATGTACTGGGCTGACGCTCTTGCTTCACAAAATGATGATCAGGCTTTAAGTAAGCACTTTGCTCCGATCGCTGAAAGGCTAAAAGCCAGCGAAGATTCGATCATGAATGAACTGATCGGCTGCCAGGGCTCACCGGAAAATATCGATGGTTATTACTGGCCGGACCGGAATAAGGTATTTAAAGCTATGAGGCCAAGTGATACGCTAAATTCAATCATTGGCAATTGATTCAATTAACAAATTCGTTGATAAAAATAGAAATGGGAGACCGAAATAAGCTATTGCTTACATCTTATCTCCCATTTTTCAAATTTGATACTAAAATTGTCCGGGTACTCTATCCTGGCTTAAAAATAAACAGAGATACCGAATAGTACGTTAGTCGGTGCCAGGGAAAATATGGTGGTATTAACCTCGTCTTCGTTCACATTTCCGGTACCCAGTTCCTGTCTTTGAAGCTGTCTTTCAAAATCCAGTCTGAGCGCTGCACCATATTCAGCATGAATGGAAACTGAGGGGTGAAAGAACCATTCTACTCCTGCATAGCCTAAGGCAGCTATTCCAAGGATCCTGTCTTTGTCAGTATTTTCAACATTATCATCTCCGTTGAAATCTTTGTCATAGCCAAATCGCAGACCCGGTCCGTATCCATAATAAAGTTTAATGACCGCATCCGGATCCACATAATTCATCCAGGTAAAGCTGCCATCCAATAGAAAATTAAAGGCTTCAGTCTCAGGATTGTTGGCTCTGTCAGGGAATTCCCTGTTTAAGGATGATGTGGCTAAAGTAAGCCCTATCCTGTGAGCTTTATCATCAGCGGTATGGCGCTTATAGGAAAAATTAGCACCATTAAAGCTTCCCAGCGTAAAGTTATTATTGATCCTGAACTGGAGGGCCTTAGCCTCATCTTCCAGCGAGTGCTTTTTATCATCCTGGGCCATCAGGTTTGCAGAGAATAAAAAGACCAGAGGCATCAGCAGGTAAATAAACTTATTTGAATATATCATAGGGGCATAATTTAGTTATTGATCAACAGAGTATATGGTTTATGTGACATTAACAGAAAAGAAATTATTGCATCGCCTATCAAACAAAAAAACCGGACTGCAATTTATTACAGTCCGGCATGCTCTTGACCAGCCCTCTTAAAATATCCCATACAATAACAGAGCATCTTTATATATCTACTATACTTATTCAGCGGAATTTGTTTCGGAATCGGGTCATTTATTTTCATATTTGCAGAAAATAGTGCAGATTCAACGTCGATGGGCAGTTAACTAACTAATAATACACGGTTCTGAATCAGGTTTACCGGGATGACGCAACATGAAAATATCACATTAATACTGGAAAGGGCCCGAAACGGCTCTAACGAGGATTATAACAAGTTATTTTCAATGGTTTACGATCAGCTTAAAGAGATAGCCATGATGCGTATCAATCTGGAACATAATGAGATCACCTATTCCAGAACTGATCTGGTTCACGAAGCATATATTCGTCTGTTTGATGCTAATGAAATCAAATGGCAGGACACTGCTCATTTCAATGCAGTTGCTTCCCGTTGCATGAGGAGAATCCTGATCGATCATGCCCGAAAGAAAAAAGCAGATAAAAGGGGTGGAAATAAAACTGCGATCACCTACATCGATGAACTTATGAGGGTTCATGAGCAAGCTGATAAACTGATTAGTTTAGACGACACCTTAAAAGAACTTGGAAAATTAAATCAAAGACTTGTAGATATCGTCGAATGCCGCTATTTCGGAGAAATGAGTATTGAAGATACTGCGGAAGCCCTGAATATATCGGTTAGTACGGTAAAACGGGACTGGGCTAAAGCACGCGGGTGGTTATACAAAGAATTGAACGACAGATTTTAACCGGACTGAGCCGGTTAAGTCATCGTTTGCGCTATTTATCTGAGCATCTATCAACAAAAAGCTGATATTATGAAAAAGGGTCGGTGGGAAAAGATCGAGAGCATACTGGATACTGCACTTACTTTATCCGGTGATAGCAGAACACAGTACATTAACACAGCATGTGGTGGAGATAATGATCTTTTAAATGAAGTATATGATATACTCAGGGCAATGGAAGAGTCTGAAAAAGAAAGCTTTCTGCAGGCTGCTTCAGATGAAAACAGGGAGTTGCTCAAAGACCTGACTGATATTGAAATTGGTCAGCAACATGATCTTATAGGTCTGAAGATCGGCTCATTCCGTGTCACTGAACTAATAGGTGAAGGTGGTATGGGATCCGTTTATAAGGCTGAACGTGAGGATGGTGAATTCGATCAGCAGGTTGCGATCAAGATCGTACAGCCTTCACACCCTACTAAAGATCTGATTTCCAGATTTCATATGGAAAGAAAGATCCTTGCAGGTTTACATCATCCGAATATTGCCAGTTTATATGACGGAGGTATTACCGGAGATGGGATCCCCTATCTGGTTATGGAGTATGTGAAGGGTATTCCCATCGATCGTTACTGCGATGAGAATAAACTTAGCATTCCGGAACGTATCGAACTATTTCTGGATGTATGTAAGGCCGTTCAGCATGCACACTCTAATCTGGTAATTCACCGGGACCTGAAAGCCGAGAATATTTATGTAACATCCCAAGGGCAAGTTAAAGTTCTGGATTTCGGTATTGCTAAACTGGCTGATCCTGAGATGTCAGAACAGGATCTTTTGATAACCCGTCCCGGTCAGAAATTATGGACTCCTAATTATGCATCTCCGGAACAGGTAAAAGGTACCGGGATCACTACCTCTGCGGATATTTATTCTCTGGGAGTGCTTCTGTATAAACTCATGACGGGTCAATTCCCTATTGATCTGAAAAATAAGAAAATGTCTGAGATCGGGTCTCTCATTTCTGAACAGAGTCCCCTCAAACCCAGTGAAAGTGTTCTGAATACTGGTAACTCTGAGCCATTCAGTCTTTCTGGTATTAATAAATGGTCCCTGGAATTAAAAGGAGATATAGACGCGATTATACTGAAAGCGCTCCGAAAGGAAGCTGAACGAAGGTATTTATCGGCCGAACAGTTCAAGGAAGATCTGCAGAGGCATCTGGATGGATTTCCCGTTCTCGCTCGTCCGGATCGCTATGGTTACCTAGCAGCAAAATTCTATAAAAGAAATAAGGTCGCAGTTTCCAGCGTACTGCTTCTATTCATTATAGCCGTCTCAGCTGCGGTAATAAGCACGGATTTTGCACTTGAAAAACAAAAAGCGGAAATACTGGCACAGGAAGAAGCTGCGGAAGCACGTCGACAAACCGAAATAGCTAATACCGTAAACCTCTTCCTGCAACAGATCATCGGACAGGCGGATCCTTTAACGAACCCCAACGGGCAGAATCTGACTCTTATGGAAGCGGTGGAACTTGCAAATGGATTAGTGGAAGAATCATTCTCAGAACAACCCGAAGTGGAAGCAGCTGTCAGGTACACATTGGGAGTTGTGGATATGAATCTGGGCCGTCTAGAACGATCAATCGATCAGCTGAATCAAGCCCTGGTACTGGCCGAAAATTCTTTCGGAAAAGGCCACCGTCAGACCATGGAAATGAGATCTCAACTCGGACTGGCTTATATCCGGAATGGAATGAACGATGAAGCCCAGAAAGTTCTGGAAGCGGGACTCGAAGAGGCAAGAAATGCACGCGTAGAAGACTACCCTGCTTCAGCCATGGTATTGAATGAGCTGGGTTTAATGTATTTGTATCGCGGTGACGGAGCATCAGCAGAACCGTATCTCAGAGAATCAGCCTCACAGAAAGAACAAGTATACGATGAAAATAACCCTGATTATCTGACCACGCTTCATAATCTTAGCGGAGCAATGATGATGCAGGGTAAACTCGATGAAGCAACTGAACTGGCTACCGACGTTCTGGAAAGAAGAAAAATTGCCAGGGGTGAATTTCACCCTCAGGTTGCTCAAAGTCTGAATGTAGTCGCTCATATGCTCATGCAGGCAGGGAAATACAGTGAGGCTTTGACTTACCGGGAACAGGACCTGGAAATGCGGCAAAAATTATATGAAGGAGATCATCCAGACAAAGCCAGGGCTATGCATAATATTGCTAATCTGTATCTGTCTCTGGATGAACCGTCTAAAGCACTGCCTATGGAACAAGATGCACTGGAAATGTGGAAAAGAACCCTGCCGGCAAATCACCCTGATATTATGAGGGGAACTGTCGTGCTTGCCAGAATCCACGGCAGCCTGGGAGAATTTGACAAAGAAACTCCATTGAGAGATGATCACCTGTTAAGATTCAGACGGACCATACAACCCGGTTCACCTGAACTTGCGCCCTGGCTTATGGAAGCTTCCGTTGCTCATTTAAATTCCGGAAACTTGTCCCGGGCAGCCTCCCTATCTGAGGAAGCAATGGAAAATTTTAAACAGAACTTCGGATCCGAACACTGGCAGTATTTCATTGCTATGAATCTGCGAGGATATATTGCACATAAAGAGGGACAAACGACTCTTGCCAGAGAAATGATCGGGAAGAGTACTGCTGCATTATATGAATTAGATAAAGCAGATGTTAACCGGCGGAATGAAGCACTTAAAAGAAGTATCGAATTCTACACGGTTACCGGAGCTGAATCAGAAGCTGAAAAACTCAGACGATTTATTGAAGATCAGATTGTGGCTTCTGGTTAAGGATACAATGTCAGTATATAACAGCAGGTAGGGATTGATCACTCATCATATCCATTATTTCGACAAACCAGAAATGAAGAGGATGATATGATCTTTTTCCCAAGTGCATCATAGGTCCATGCCTGTTTATAATCCGTAAAGAACTCTTCTTTCAGGATACTGAGATCGATTCTCAGCATATAGGGCTTATATTCATCGACCTCATTCAGACATTGTGTGATATATACACAGCTTTCAGGACAATCTGACTCCACTTCTATGTTATGCACATTTTGATAAATGGGCCGGTCACCAATATTTCTTACAAACCGTTCATAGGCGAGGTTTACCGTTCCATAGCTGCAATCCGTTCTGCTGTCTGCATAGAAAGCGATGCGGTCATCTGAATTAGTAATATTACTGCTCCAGCAAGTATAATGACTGCCATCGGCAGCCTGACCAAACACGGCAATAGGATACAAGATCATGAAGAGTACGCTTATATTTTTCATCATTCAGTATTAAAATGACTTTGGCTGTTAAAATCAGTTCGAAATCTCAGAAATATATCGAGTTCATCACTCAGATCTTCAAACAGTTCGTATAATACTTCCAGATCATCCTCTTCGACCTGCGCTATCCGGCTGAATCCTGTATTGCCCATGATGTCTAATGTATACCATACTTTTTCGCTCATCCCTTTCCCAAAAAGTACTTTACCACTGTCATGGTCTGAAAGCAGGATCTCTGTAATATCGCTGAAAGAGCGTTCTTCTCTCCTGAATCTGAAATAACTAAAAAAAGAATAGAACCGGGTTACCGAATATCGGTCCAGATCAAACACAAAATCGTATCTTGAGAATATCTTTTGTATCACTGCGAAAGCGAAGATCAAAAAGAAACCTGCAAAAACGAAACCCAGGAAAAAAGCAGTAAAGAACACCAGGAAATCGATCAGAGTAAAGCTGGCCTCTACACTGACCGCAATAACAGGCCCTTTTTTTTGTAACTGATAATTCACAGCATGATACTTGGATCCTTCGGGATCGGTTCAGAGGCTATGTTTGAATAACCCCGGTCTTATATTCCTCAATAACCGGATTAAGATTAGCACATTCAATACCTTTTGAGATACGTTTTCGGGTATCTCTGGGGTCTATTATACCATCTACCCAAAGCCTGGATGCTGCATAGCGCACATCGGTCTGGTGATCATAACGATCCGTGATCTCTTTGAGTAATTCATTTTCCTGTTCTTCCGTGATCTTCTCTCCTTTCTTCTTCAAAGCAGCAACCTTGATCTGCAGTAAGGTCTTCGCTGCAGATGCACCGCTCATAACTGCAATGTTTGCGGTTGGCCATGCATACATCAGACGTGGATCATAGGCCCGCCCGCACATGGCATAATTACCCGCACCATAACTGTTACCTACAACGATCGTAAATTTGGGAACGGTGCTGTTACTCATGGCATTGACCATCTTTGCTCCGTCTTTAATGATTCCTCCGTGCTCACTTCGTTTGCCGATCATAAATCCGGTAACATCCTGAAAGAAGATGAGAGGAATCTTTTTCTGATTACAATTCATGATGAAACGGGCAGCTTTATCTGCACTATCAGAGTAGATCACTCCTCCGATCTGCATTTCTCCCTGTTTGGTTCGGCTCACGGTCCGCTGATTGGCCACGATCCCGACACTCCATCCATCAATACGCGCATAGCCGGTTATGATGGTCTGCCCGTATCCTTTTTTGAATTCCGTGAAGCTGTCTTTGTCTATAATACATTCCAGCAAGTCATTCATATCATAGGGACTGGTTCTGGACTCTGGCAGGATCTCAAAGATCTCATCAGCAGGTCGGGCAGGATCAACTGGCTCTTTTCGGTTAAAACCTGCCGTATCATAAGGACCCAGTTTGTCGATCAGATCCCGGATCGTCTCAAGACACACTTCATCATTTTCCATTTTGTAATCGGTGACACCACTTATTTCGGTATGAGTGGTAGCTCCTCCGAGTGTTTCATTATCTACTGATTCTCCGATAGCGGCTTTCACCAGGTATGAGCCAGCCAGAAATACCGACCCGGTACCGTCCACGATCAGGGCCTCATCACTCATGATGGGGAGATAAGCTCCGCCAGCCACGCAAGAACCCATAATTGCAGCGATCTGGGGAATACCCATTGCAGATATGCGTGCGTTATTCCGGAACATGCGTCCAAAGTGTTCTTTATCCGGGAAGATCTGATCCTGCATTGGTAAAAATACGCCAGCGGAATCTACCAGATAGACCAAAGGGATATGATTTTCCATGGCTATTTCCTGAGCTCTCAGATTCTTTTTTGCTGTAATGGGAAACCAAGCCCCTGCTTTTACAGTAGCATCGTTGGCCACAATCATACATTCCCGTCCGGATATGGTCCCGATCCCTGTAACCACACCGCCTCCGGGGCAGCCTCCAACTTCTTCATACATCTCATAACCGGCCCATAGTCCCAGTTCCTGAAAATCACTTCCCTCATCGATGAGTTTTTCTATTCTTTCACGTGCAGTAAGCTTACCTTTGCTGTGATGCTTTTCAATCCTCTTAGGCCCGCCCCCTAATTTGATTTCATCTTCAGTTTCACGAATTTCATGTATACGGTCTTTAAACCAGTTTGTGGTAGCGCTTCCGGATTTAGATGTCATATTCGAATGAATTTGGTCTCTGAAATAGTTTGTTATAATAGTGCGTTGAAAATAGAAAAAAATATCTCCCGAATTTTTTAAAACAATCAAATTCCTGAAACCCAATGCGATATTTACTCACGATCCTTTTATCTGCTATTCTTTCTACTGTTATCTGTGCCCAGCGGGTTTCATACCCCCAGCTGGTAAACCGTAATCAGATCCCGCAGGTCTATATTGATGAGATCGTAATCCCTGACAGTTCAGGGCTTCATACCCTGGTATTCAGTTTTAAATTTCAAAATGAGTTCATTCCCTTCAAGAAAATACCCGTAGAACCGGATTTCATGGTCCCCGAAGGAAAGGAGTATTATGCTATCATGCGACTTAACTCGGAGATTTTTAAAGGAGTTCCGGGAAGAAACAGAAACATTGAACCTGTCTCACGTGATACATGGACAGATACCCTTTTTGCAGAAAATTTTGATGAGACCCGGTCCAGAGACCTCTATGCAAGCGGCAGTCTTAAAGTACAGCTCAGACCCGGAGTCTATAATTATATACTCCAGCTAAATACTCAGGATGCAAGCAGAGACCGTAACACACAGCCTCAGCGGGTAAGAATTCCTGACCTCAGTAAAAAAGAGATGGGCGAGATCTACCTGATCAACAATGATTCTGAAGCCAATCCTTCCAGACTTACTCTGATTTCAAAGAATAATAATGTTCCCTATGGAGAAGATTTTCTGTCATTGATAAGGATCCCTGACCTGAACAGAGAAGCAATATATACATTGAAGGTCGATAAGATCAGAATTCAGGAAAGAGACACTTCAATGATAGAGGAAGTATACACTAACACTCTTGATCTTAATGAACTCATGACCAACCGTTCCATCCAATTTGTGGGCGGAAAAGAAAGTGCACTCTCTCTAAGAGAAGGTGGTACTTTTAACTATCTGCTGGTAAAGATTCCGAATAATGAATTTGAAAATGCAGCTTACCGACTCACAGTAAATTCCGATAAACGAAATAAACCGGTGGCAAGCCGTGTTTTCAGATCTCTCTGGGATGATATGCCTGCCAGTTTATACAATCTGGATATTGCGATCGATAACATGAAATATATCGTCTCCGAAGACCAGATCAGGAGTCTTAAAAAAGGTAATGATCAGGAAAAAGAGAAGAAATTCAGAGAATTCTGGGATCAACGTGATCCAAGCCCTGGTACCGTATATAATGAACTTATGGCCGAATATTACCGCCGGATTGATTATGCATTTAAAACTTTTGGAACCAGGCAGTTTCCCCTCGGACATGAAACAGACATGGGTGAGATCTATATCAAATATGGTCCACCGAATAATAAAGAACGGGTATTTCCAACGAACGGAAACACCAGGGAAACCTGGTTTTATGATAACCGTAAATTTGTTTTTGAGGCCGTATCCGGATTTGGTGATTTCGAATTAGTAGCAACACAATAAGCTGATTATCTTCCGGCTCACTTAAATAACAAAGCTTTCTATGCCTCCTATTATTGGGATTACGATCGGTGATGTGAACGGTATTGGTCCTGAGTTGATCCTAAAAACGATCAGCTCTTTAGATAGCAACGAACAAGTTCCTTTGATCATCGGGCCAGTACAGGCACTTAAAAAGTATGAAACGCTAGTATCCGGGGAATGGAATTATAACATCATACAGGATGTATCAGACATTAAATATGGCAAGGTTAATATCCTTGATGACGGAACCGAGGAAGTGGTAATAACTCCCGGAATTCAATCTTCCGACGGCGGAAAAATAGCAATGAATTCAATAGAACGAACTATTGAACTATGCATAAGCCGTAAAATTGATGCTATGGTGACCTCACCCATATCCAAGGAAGCAGTAAACCTTGCCGGATATGAAATACCTGGTCATACTGAGTTTCTGGCTGATAAAACGGATACCTCAGAAGTCTTAATGATGCTCGTTAATGAAGGACTCAGAGTTGCTCTCGTCAGTACCCATGTTCCGATAAGCGCAGTAGCTAATGAAATAACCAAAGAGCGAATCATCCGAAAGGCTCAGATCCTTGACAGAAGCTTACGAACAGATTTTCGAATATCTGAACCAAAGATCGCTGTATTCGGACTGAATCCACATGCAGGTGATGGCGGGGTCATTGGTGAGGAAGAGATCACGATCATCAATCCAGCAATGGAAGAGATCAAACGGATCGGAATAAATGCTGAGGGTCCCTTTCCGGCAGATGGATTCTTCGGTCAGAAACTACATGAGAAATTTGATGCTATTCTGGCCATGTATCACGACCAGGGACTGGTTCCCTTTAAACTGCTTTCATTTGGTTCAGGAGTCAATTTTACGGCAGGCTTACCTATTATCAGAACTTCTCCTGATCACGGTACCGCATTTAATATTGCGGGAAAAGGGGTAGCAGATCCCTCCTCTTTTCTTAAAGCATTTAGTCTCGCAGTTGAACTGGTGAAAAATAATGACAAAGCTGATGTCTCATAAAACTAGCAATTACAGCAGCCTGGCACCATTGTACGATAAATTGATGGAAGATGTGGATTATGACACCTGGGCTGATTTTATCGATGAACTTATCCAGATACATCATCCGGATCCTCAAAAAGTACATGAAATGGCTTGTGGTACCGGTACTATGCTGGTGAGTATGGGTAATCTTCAGTGTTACGACCTCTCGGCAAGTGATCTTTCTGCAGAAATGGTAGAACTGGCACGGCAGAAAATACGTGATCATAACTGGAATATATCTGTTGAGCAAGAAGGCTTTACCGACCTCAATAAGAATAATACTTATGATGTCATTTATACTGTATTTGATAGTATTAACTACCTCCATACTCCGGATGAGATCTCTGAAATGTTGGACCGTACCTTCCGGGCTTTAATGAATGAAGGATTACTCATTTTTGATTTTTCCACCCCTCAAAATTCTCTTGAAGCGGTGGATTATCTGAACAATGAAGAAGGGTCTTTTAACGGTTTCAGATATTTTCGAAGCAGCAGGTATGATGTAAAGGCCAAATTTCATTATAATGAGTTCGATATCGAAGAACTTGCAAATGACGGGGTTAGGGTGGTCAAAAGATCACGCGAGGTCCATAAGCAAAAGATCTATTCCTTTAGTGAAATGAAGGAAATAATTAATCGATCAGCTTATAACATCATCGCTGCTTATGAAGATTTCGACACAATTCCTGCTACAGATAAAAGCTCACGCGTAACCATGGTACTTAAATGTCAGAAACAGCAGTAATAGAATTACGGGGTGTATCCTTAAGTTTTGAGAACCGGAAAATCCTGGATCATGTAGACTTCAGACTCCATAATGGTGAGTTTGTCTACCTGATCGGTCCTACCGGTGTTGGTAAAAGCTCTTTTTTAAAACTCTTATACCGTGATGTGGTCCCGGATGCCGGCTCGGTACGTGTCACTGATTACCCGGTCAACAAGATCAGTATGCGGGAAGTACCTATGCTTAGAAGAAGACTGGGGATCGTATTTCAGGATTTCCAACTTCTCCCCGATCGCAATGTATTTGATAATGTAGCTTTTGCACTTCAGGTAACCGGTGAAAAACCGAAGTTTATCAAACAACGTGTACTTGAAGTACTTACGATGGTTGGTTTAAGTCACCGAAGAAAGAATATGCCACGAGATCTTTCCGGTGGGGAACAGCAGCGTATAGTTATTGCGAGGGCTTTAGCAAACGAACCGAGAATATTACTGGCAGATGAGCCTACGGGTAACCTGGATCCCAAAGCAACTAAAGATATTATGGAACTGCTAAGTACGATCAATAATCGCGGTATGGCGGTTCTTATGGTTACTCATGACTATTCCATTGTCAAGAAATATCCAGCAAGAACCTTAAGAATGGTTGACGGGGGAATTCAGGAGCTTATCTGGAAGGGTGATAAGCTTATCCCTGCTCCTAAAAGTGCCTGAACCTGACCGATAATGCAGGCATCAGCAGATCTGAAAAGTATCATCAGGAATAAAGCTATTGAAATAGGATTTGATGCCTGTGGCTTTGCTGAAGCCCAAAAATTAGAGAAGGAATCCTATCGACTTGAGGAATGGCTTGAACAAGGTCGCCATGCCTCCATGAACTGGATGTCCAATCATTTTGAAAAGAGAACAGACCCTACCCTCCTGGTTCCCGGATCCAGAACGGTCATATCCGTACTAAGCAGTTATTATCATCCTGACCAAAAAGAGCTGATCGGGAATAAGAAAGATCTTCTAATTGCAAAATATGCACAGGGACGTGATTACCACAAAGTGGTTAAGAAAAACCTCAGGAACTTATTTCAGTTTATTGATGAGTTAACCGGGGGTTTACAGGGCCGTTATTTTGTTGATTCAGCCCCTGTTCTTGACAAAGCCTGGGCCGTAAGATCAGGACTTGGATGGATCGGTAAGAACTCAAATCTTCTGAATAAAAATACGGGTTCTTACTTTTTTATTGGGGAGATCATTTGTGATCTGAAGTTAGATCCCGACCAGCCTGTCAGTGATCACTGCGGAAGCTGTACCCGATGCATAGATTCTTGTCCTACCAACGCCATATATGAGCCTTACCGCGTGGATGCATCTAAATGCATCTCTTACCATACCATTGAACATAAAGGGGCTTTAGATCCTGAATATGAGAATGCCATGGAAAACTGGATCTTCGGATGTGATATCTGTCAGGATGTTTGCCCGTGGAATTCTAAATCAATAACTGCAAATTTTCCGGATCTTCATCCTCGCAAGGAAATTCTGGACATGAGCAAAGAGGACTGGTTTCTACTTGGAAAAAAACAGTTCGATAAGATCTTTGAAGGCAGCCCTGTAAAAAGGACAGGCTATCAAGGACTGAAAAGGAATATTAAGAATACTAAGTTCTGAACTAAGATATTTTCCGTAACCGGACGGCTTGTGAAAGAATTTAATACCCTCTTTTGAACAAAAAAAAGCTCCGCATTACGGAGCTTTTATGAATGTGATTTAATATACGGATCAGCAGGCAGTATTTTCAAGGGTGGCATCCCAGCACACTCTTTCTGTTCCGTCATCTATATATCCGGTATTTGTATCCGTATTCCAGTAGATCACGGTGGTATTTGAACCTTCAACCACTGTGATAGTATTATTTGGACCATCCAGTGTATAAGTAAGGGTCAGTGTTTCAGTTTCGGTAGATAAATCGAATTCAATAGTCGAATCCGTATCACTGTTCTTGGTCCAGTCGAAACTGATCACATCATCACTCTCAAATGCATAAATATTCCATACTCCGCTTAGTCCGTCTTCGGCTACGGTTCCACCCATATAACGATAGTTTTCAATGGCAGGACCGCTTTGTCCGCCGGAATAGGTTAAGTATGAATTCCATTCAACGCCGGATGATGTTCGTTCAGCCGTAGTTCTGATGCTGAAAGATTCATTTCCCTCGGAAATACTATAGCTCCATTCCCAGACTCCGTTGTTCAGACGGGCCTGTTGCTGTTGAGCAAACTGAAGAATACTGTTAGGGAAAGCACTGAATCCCTGCATTAACAGACCTAATGTTTGTGCCTGTACGGCTGCAGAATTATAATTTTCTCCTGCTGCGGCTTTAGCTTTTTGCTGGTTAAAATAATTGAAGTCGGGTATGACCGTACTAAGGTCAGGAATTGCGGGTGGTTGTTCATTTGAAGAAGCGGGGTCGTCGCTGCAAGATTGAAGTATTCCCATACCCATCATAGCGATCAAAACAAATAAAACGGTAAATCTTGACTGTTTCATAGCATATATTATTTATGGTTGCTTTTCTTTATTGCGAATAAAATCAGAATTAAGGCTCAAAATATCAGAAAAAAGATTCAGAACTTATCTTTCTTATCAACCAGGGCTTTATAAAGAAGTTCCCGTGCACGAAATATGTGTGCTTTAACGGTACCAAGAGGAAGATCTAAGATCTCAGAGATCTCCTGATAGCTCTTTTCTTCCATGTGTCTCATTTCTATGACCAGCCTGTATTTTTCGGGCAGATCCTGAATAGCATTCTGAACAATATTCTTTCTCTCTTTCTTTATTACCGGCTCATCAGTGGAGAAATTGGTATCCGGTAACTGCATTTCCATTTCACCATCCCCTGTTTTAAAAGGCTGGTCTATAGATAAAGTTTGTAACTTTTTCTTTCTCAGGTAATCTATAGTATGGTTGGTAGCGATCCGGTATAACCAGGTTGAGAAAGCATATTCATTCGAATAGGATGAAAGATTATGGAAAGCTTTCATGAAAACTTCCTGAACCAGATCCTCAACCAGCTCTTTTTCCTTTATCATCTTTCGGATGTGGAAATAGAGAGAACGGTCGTATTTATCCACTAATTTAGCATATGCAGACTCATTCCCCTTCAAGGCTTGATCAACTAACTTGTCGTCTTCCAGACTACTGGCAGAGGCGTTTTCGCGGGGTGAATTGTTACTCACAGATGAATCACTCATGCATAAAATTTTCGGTGCGCTCTAAAATACAAAGGTTAGGGAAAAGGGAAATCTATTTTTTTTATTAAAAAATAGTATTTAATTATAAGGAATTGTTAAGAGGTCGATTTATCCAACATTAATAAAAACAAGTGATTAATATGAAAAAGATAACTACTATACTTTTTGCGGGTTTACTTAGCATTGTGATGGTGAACACTGCAGACGCACAAATTGAGGTCGGAGCCGGCCTTGTTCTGGGTACCGGTGCATACGACGGAGCCGGTGATGTAAACAATGATATTGGACTTAAGGTAGATGGTCGATACGATATCAATGAGCAAATAGCTGTCGGAGCAGACTTCACTTTTTTCTTCCCTAAGGATGAATCAGGTGTAAAATTTAAGTTGTCTGCACTTAACCTGAATGGATTTTATGACTTCCTGAACGAGGAAGAATTTAATCTCTATGGCTTGGCAGGCTTAAATATCGCGTTCTGGGAAATCGAGTTTCCTGATGTTGGAGGATTTTTCGGTGGAGGAAGTATTTCTGATACGGAAATTGGGCTTAACATTGGAGCCGGTGCAGAATACGTGATGAATTTCGGTAATTTATTTGGCGAAGTTAAGTACGTAATATCTGATCTGGATCAGCTGGTTATTGCTGCCGGAGTAAGAATACCGGTAGGCGGCAACTAGTATTTGCTTAATCTAATTATAAAGGGTGCTCCGTCGGGCACCCTTTTTTTTATATGAACTGTAAACAAAGCTGAAAAGCACTAATGAAATGTTTTTAGAATAGCGCCGTGACGAATTCCGCCGGTTGAAACCAGCAGATCTTTAAGCTTAAAATGGATCATAAATCCCTCCAGGATCAACAGTCCCGCCAGTATTATATCAGCTCTTCCCTTCAGAATTGTTGGAAATAATGATTCTATCTCGCCTGATGTGAGTTTTGCAAAGCGATGTATGACCCCTTGCAGTTGCCGTAAGGTAAATTTAGCTCCGTTCACTGCAACCGGATCGTATTTATCAGTTTCATTTAATATTGCGGCCAGGGATGTACAGGTTCCTGCTACTCCGATTCCGGAATGACCACTGGTATCTTCAAAAGGTCTCTTCAGAAAATATTTCCTGATTGCTTCCCTGCATTTACTGATCTGGTCAGGTGTTGGCGGGTCACTTTTAAGAAACCTTTCCGTAAATCGTACTGAGCCCATATCGAATGAATGACTGTCTATTACTGCGTCTTTTCTCATTCTGACCACTTCTGTAGAGCCGCCTCCTATATCGATGATCAATGACCTGACACTGGCTTTTCCATTAAGGGTGGATAGTGCACCTGCTGCAGTCCACTCGGCTTCTTCCGGACCGCTTAGGATCCTCACGTCAAGTCCGGTTTCCTTTTTTATAGCTTCAAGAAATGATTTTTTGTTTGTTGCATCACGCACAGCGCTGGTGGCCGTAACCACAATATTCTTTAGTTGCGGGAATTCTGAGTCCAGGTAATCGTGATAATCTTTGAGTGCATGTATCACACGATCGGCTGCCTCATCACTGATCTTTTTATCTTTATCCACTCCCTTCCCAAGTCTGGGTATATGCTGTTTTTCCTCTACTACTCTGAATTTGTTTTTTCTGGTTTCTGCGATCAATAATAAAACGGTGTTGGTACCAATATCGATTGCTGCTCTCATGTTCTGTATGCCATTGCGATCCATTCATCTTCTGATTTAGTAACCAGCAGGCTCAAATCCGCGAGCGCATCCAGCTTCTTAATATATTCTTCGTCTTCTTTCAACAATCCTGATAAGATCAAATACCCGTTACTTTTCAGGTGTTCTAACAGGTCAGGGATCATTTCCGTAAGTGCATTCCTGTTAATATTAGCCAGTATCAGGTCATATTCTTCATCCTGCGGGATGGTCTCAACCGAACCCAGCTTAACCTCAAAATTCTCCACCTCATTTAGGAGTATGTTTTCAGTGGCATTAGTCCGCGACCACTCGTCAATGTCAAATCCTAATACCTCTGAGGCTCCTATCTTAAGCGCTGCAATGCCCAGTATGCCGGTTCCTGTCCCCGCATCAAGCACTTTGTCACCCTCCTCAATAAAACCGGGAAGCAACTTCAATATCAATCGTGTGGTAGGATGATATCCCGTTCCAAAAGCCAATTTCGGATCAATGATCAGGTCAGTCAGACCTTCTGTGCTTTCTGACGAAGACCAGGTAGGATGTACATAAAAATCCCCTATTTGCTGTGGTTGTATGGTCTTTTCCCACTCCTCATTCCAGTTCTGCTCTCCCAGTATCTCTTCTTTCTCTATTAAGAAGTTCTGACCATAACTTATCAGTATTCTCTCAAGCTCTTCTCTTTTCATATCATCGAAACGAGCAGCAGGAATAGTCGCAATCAGTTTATTATCAAGTTGTTCAAAACCTTCAAAATCCATATCAAAAAGATCTGCGATCAGATATTCCTGAAGATCATCATCGATTACTATAGTAAGCTGCAGGTGTTCACTCATAAACGGTTATAAATAAGTTCCATTAGTACATTACCAACTGCTTCCAGTACTTCCTTGTCTATGATCTCTATATCATCTTTCTGAGTGTGCCAGTGAACAGGAAATATGCTTCCCTCTTCATTATTACCCGAAAGATTTATGATATCGATCATAGGGATATTTGTTTCCATATTGATGATCGTATGATCATCAGAGATAGATGGGGCTGTTTCATCAATAAAGAGATCATCCTTTCCTTGTAAAGCCCCGATTTCCCAGACTTCGTTCACTAGGTTAGGTGCATAAGCCATAGAGTATCCTTCTTTGGGGAATACCGCGTTTTCAGCCCCTACCATATCCAGCAATATTCCAAATCTAGGTGAATATCCTGGTACCGGGGGATTTGCGGCCCAGTACCTCGATCCCAGGAAATAATTATCCAGATCATCCGGCATTCCGTAATCCTCTCCATCAAATAAGACGATATCTACGCCTATCGGAGGATTATTCACAGAGAACTGGCGAGCTAGCTCCATAAGAACAGCGACACCGGATCCCCCGTCATCTGCACCCGGTAAAGGTTTCTCTGGATATTCAGGGTCCTCTTCAGATCGCGGACGTGAGTCCCAGTGTGCGCATAATAAGATCCGGTCTTTAGCTAGCGGATTGAATGCAGCGATTATATTGGTTAATCGAAGAGTATCACCATACACGATCTTGGTAAAATTCTGAGCATATACTGCACGGTTCCCCGCTTTACTTTGCATATAATTCAGCAGATGTTCTTTGGTCATAGTGTGTGAAGGAGTACCCGGTACCCTGTCACCTATATTCAAAATGTCAGAAATATGCTGATAAGCTGAATCGGAAGAAAAAGCAGGAACTTCCCTTCCCTTATTACTGAACTTAAGTCGGGATGAATGATTTTCTGTACAGGATACCAGTAATAAGATTGCCAGAGATCCTGTGAGAAAGTTATTCATTTCTGTGCACCATAGTGGATGAGGACTGGTCAACCGGAAGCACAATAGTATCCATTATATTTACATGAGGTGGCCGGTCAGCCGTAAATACAATGATCTCAGCAATATCCTGAGCAGTAAGAGCTTGCATCCCTTTATACACATTTTCTGCTTTTTCTTCATCGCCATGGAAGCGAACTTTAGAAAATTCAGTTTCTACCAATCCCGGCGAAACCATACTTACTCGTACTTTTGTACCATGAAGGTCACGCTTTGAAGCCTCGGTTATGGCTTTTACAGCATGTTTCGTGGCAGTATAGACTACCCCTCCCGGATAGACCTCATGGCCGGCGATTGAACCAATATTAATAACATGGCCTTCATTTCTATCTTTCATCTGAGGAATGATCAGCCTGCTCAGTGCTAATAAACCCTTTACGTTAGTGTCGATCATCTCATCCCAGTCTTCTTTTTTACCCTCATATATAGGGTCCAATCCACGGGAAAGTCCTGCATTATTCACCAGAATATCCACTTGCTGATCAAGATTGTTTACAAAATTGAGGCAGGCGTCCCAGGATTGTATATCAAAAGCTGCAGTGACAACCTTTACAGAGTATTCCTCTTTTATCTCGTGGGCAATAGCCTTTAGCTTTTCGCCACGGCGGCCGGTCAGGATCAGGTTTGCATCTCTAGAAGCGAATTCAAAAGCCGTTGCTTTGCCGATCCCGGCTGTGGCACCGGTGATCAATACATTTTTGTTTTTAAGTCGATCGTTGGTGCTCATGGTCAGTATATAGGATTAGAGTTGCTCTATAAGCCTGCCGGCATTCAAAACTTTATCTTCCCTGAAAGCATCTGCCATAAACTGAATGCCATAGGGTAAACCGTCTGAATGTATTCCTGCAGGCACACTGATCCCGCAAATACCCGCAAGATTCGCAGAGATAGTATAAACATCATTCAGATACATTTGTACCGGGTCATCCATTTTGCTTCCGGCGTCGAAGGCAGTGGTTGGTGCGGTGGGTGATACGATCACATCCACTTTATCAAAAGCTTTTTTGAAATCTTCCTGTACCAGGCGCCGTACTTTCTGAGCTTTTCCATAATAGGCATCATAGTAGCCGGAACTAAGTACATAGGTACCCAGCATGATCCTTCTTTTTACTTCGGGGCCAAAGCCTTCGGTTCTGGATTTTTTGTATAACCGGATAAGCGGTGAATCCAGTTTTCCAAGTTCTTTCTGCAGATTAATCTTCTCCTGCCCATCTGCCTCAGCAATAAGTTCAGTTAGTGCTGCTTCCTCTTTATTGAGATCGTCCATCACCTTCTCTTTGTCTGCACGATGCCCAAAGCGGATACCATCGTATCTTGCGAGGTTACTGGAAGCCTCCGCGGTGGCGAGGATATAGTAAATTGCAATTGCATATTTGGTGTGAGGAAGACTGATAGGTATTAATTCAGCTCCTTTTTCTTTAAGAGCATCAAGTTTTTCCTCAATGCCGGTTCTGATCTCAGGGTCAAGACCTTCACTGAAATATTCTTCCGGTACTCCGATCTTAATACCGGCATCCGGGTTCCGGACTGCTTCCAGGTAATCGGAAGTATCCTGGCTGCTGGAAGTATTGTCGTGTTTATCATAACCGGCGATCACCTGCAGGATCCTTGCAGCGTCTTCGACATTAGAGGTCATTGGACCAATGCAGTCGAATGAGGATGCAAAAGCAACCAGTCCGTATCTCGAAACCCTTCCATACGTTGGTTTAAGTCCTACAATACCACAATAGGCAGCCGGTTGACGGATCGACCCACCGGTATCAGAACCTAGTGCAGCCATGACCATGTTATCGGCTACGGCAGCAGCACTACCTCCGGATGAACCACCCGGAACCTTAGTAAGATCTACCGGATTCTTAGCCGGACCGTGATGGCTATACTGATTTGCAGAACCCATGGCAAACTCATCCATATTGGTTCTTCCTATAAAGATCGCATCCTCTGCTCTCAGACGCTCGATCACAGTAGCATCATAAATGCTTTCAAAATTACTGAGTATATGAGAAGCACAGGTGGTTTTCTTCCCTTTTTCAGCGATCAGATCTTTTATACCCATGACCATACCAGCCAGACTGCCGGCGGTTCCGTCATCGATCTTATGTTGGATCCTGACAGCATCTTCCATCGCCTGATCGAAGTTGAGGAAGACCATAGCATTGACCTCCTCATTTCTTTCCTCGATGCGATTTCGATATTCGGATACCAGGTCGGTAAGTTTTATTTCTCCAGATGAAAGTTTTTTCTGTGCTTCAGAAAAAGACAAATGCTCCAAGATTAGATTGGTTTAGGAATTCTTATTCGATTCTTTCTGATTGACGGTATCTTTGATATCTCGTGAACTGTCTTCGATCTCTTTTTTGATATCATTTGATGCGTCTTTAAACTCTTTAATACCCTGACCTAGGCCGCGAGCCAGTTCTGGAATGCGCTTAGCACCAAACAATAAAAGGATAATAACAGCGACTATTAGAATTTCAGGAGCTCCAATGCTACCCATAAAATAATCCTCAAATAGATTTAGTTGATGTAATTGTCCGAAGATAACAATATTTTCGGCACGTTTTTGGAACAAAAATTATAATAAATAACTTGATTATTGTTCCATCAAGTGTTTATTACACTCATTCATACTAAAAAAACCTAAATCTATGATTTGGACCGTTGAACTAGCAGCAGCATTAGACGATGCACCCTTTCCCGCAACCAGGGAAGAACTTATTGAATGGGCCGAGAGGAACGGGTTGCCCATGCAGGTAATTGCGAATCTTGAAGAACTGGAAGAGATTGACCAGGGAGAGGAAACTATCTACGAAGGAATTGAAGATATCTGGCCTGATTATATCCGTAAAGAGGATTTCTTTCATAATGAAGAAGACGAAGGCTTTGATTACGATGATGTTTAATATCATCTGATTCACTTATTCTCAAATTGACGGTTGTTTCGTTTTACGGATCAGCCGTTTTTTTAAGGTACACCTTGCACTCAAATAAATATCATTATCGTCAGCTGACTCTACTGCTTATCTTTCTGTCTTTACTGCTTTCTTTTCCTACTGTGTTACATGCACAAACCACGGGATCAGAAAGTAACACAGAAGATGTTGTGAGAAGAGTGCGGTTTGCCGGGAATCGCAATATCAAGGACCGTACGCTCGAAACTCTCGTCCGTACCCGCACTAACCGCGAGTTCCTGGGAGTTCCCCGGTTTACTCCCTGGTATTTTATATGGAAGGTATCCGGAGGGCGTTTTGGTGAAGATCCTGCCTATCTGGATCGGGCTGTAGTAGCTAATGATATCGAAAGAATCCGGCTCTATTATGAGTCACAGGGATTCCTGAATGTCAGTGTAGATACCACTGTGATCGAGTACCGCACGGATAAGATAGAAGTTTCTTTTCTTATCGATGAAGGTGATCCCTCCATCATAAATACAGTTACCTACCGGGGCATGCCTTTTTTCGAAGATACCGGCAAAAGAATTAATTTTTTCAGGGAAAGCCCCTTGACGGGAGGTCTGCTTAATGATACTACCTTCACCGTTGATCAACAGTATAAATCCCAAGCTCTGACCAATGAACAGAACCGGATCATTACTTTTCTGAAAAATAATGGATTTGCTTCTATTCAAAGAGACTCTGTGATCGCTCTGGTAAAAAAAGACCAGGACGATCCTCTGCAACTGGATGTACAATACCGGATCCGACCGGGAAAAATCTATCGTTTTGGCGATGTTGACGTTAAACTTGCAGATACTGAAAGTCCTGATAATTATTCTCAGCGGGATACTCTCTCAGGAAAGCCTTATACCACGGATTCATCCCGGGTTATCACTATGAGTAAAGAGCCGGGTGCTCAATCCAAGTTCACGCTCCTGTCCGACCAGATCCTGTTCGAACCGGGCGCTGTTTATAATCACTCCCTCTACCTGGAAACTGTAAATGAGTATCAGAACCTGGGTATGCTTTTTATACGCCGCTTTGGGCAAAGTGAAGATGATATTCAGCCGGACTATACTAAAGAATTCATTCCTTCCTACTTTGATCTTCAAACGCTTACCAAACACCGTATTACCACAGAGTTCTTCGGAATGCTGAGATACGGATTTGGTACCGGTTTTGGGGTCGATTATACCAATAATAATGTTTTCGGGAATGCCGAGAACCTGTCTATAAGTGCTAATGCTAGTTTTGAGTTTGTCAGCTCCAGAGTACTTGAGGAGAATCAGGTAACTGACGGTCAGTCAAGGGTTTTTAGGCAATATGAATTGAGAACGGATTATACGGTACCCCGTCTTCAGTTTCCCTTTCGTTTTCTGGATAACCGCCCATTCTTTACACGTGCCCTTACCCGTTATACACTTTCTTATTCCCGATCCGATCAGCTGCTGTTTGATATAAATTCCGATATTCGATTTAACCTTCAGTATGAGGTTAATCATACTCCGCGTTATACTTCGTTCCTGGATCTTCTTGAACTAGACCTGGTAGATACCAGTCCTTCCGATGCTTATATCCGCAATCTCAGAAATGAATTTAATTCTGACACTCTGGTGATCAGAAATGGCAGTGAAGTACGATTCGACACACTTAGCAATGGGCAGCTGGTAGATTCCTTTGAATTAAGACGGATCCTGAATGATTTCGACCCTCAGGTATCATCGATACTGCGTTATACTTTCCGAAGTGCAAATACTGATATCATAAAAAGGAATTTTGGATATTTCAGTGAATATTCGGTGGCATTGGGTGGAAATATTCCATTTCTGCTCGATCGTTTTGTGATCACTCCGGATACCCTTGAAGGCAACCTTCCCTCGTTGCTGGGACTTAGTGAGAACAGTCTGACCTATGGCCGATTTATCAAACTCACCGCAGATTACCGCAGGTACATACCCGTATCAAATAATGCCGTATTTGCCTGGAGGATCTTCGGCGGATTTGCCCAACCTTATGGAGGATCCGATGTAATTCCGCTGAACCGACGATTCTTTGCCGGAGGATCGAATGACATACGAGGCTGGGCACCTTTTCAGCTGGGTCCCGGCAACATTTCCCCTGATAACGTAACCATAAATGGTGGTGAGATTAAACTGGCAGCCTTTACTGAGACCCGTCAAACTGTGATAGAGAATTTTATTGGTGCTGACTGGATCGGGGCCTGGTTTGTGGATGCAGGTAATGTATGGTATGGTCCGAAAAATGATTTCCGGGATGATCAGAATCAGGATATTCTGGAAGAAGGGCGTTTTAAATTTGATCGATTTTATAAACAAATAGCCGTAGGTAGCGGGTTGGGACTCCGGCTGGACTGGCAATATCTGGTAGTACGGTTTGATTTTGCCTTCCGGGTACACGACCTTGATGACGGATGGTTCAATAACAAGAAATTGTTTTTTAGTTTTGGTGTAGGCCACTCATTTTAATTGCACAGTTATGTTTAAAAAATTCAGACGCCTCAAAACACATTCTGACCTGGTATTCAACAGTGGTTTTCTCTCAAACCTCTCCCCTGTTCAAAGGTATGAGTTCCTGCAGTTATGCCATAAAAGAAGCTACAAGCAAGGTGAATTCGTATTCTACAAAAACGACCCCGGAACAGGAATGTATTTTATTGAAAAAGGTAAAGTTCAGCTCACCATTGATATCCCGGATGAAACTATACCTGCCAATGAAAATGAAGGTATCATCCTTAAATGCCCGAATAATTTTGGCGCTTTATCGATCGGTTACGAACTAAGGAGAAAGTCATCCGCAAGATGTCTGACCGACTGTGATCTCCTTGGGTTCTTTAAACCTGATTTTGAAGTGCTTAGAGACCGGCATCCGCAGATCGCAGTTAAATATCTCCAGACGCTTACGAATATCGCTCTTAAACAACTCGAAAGTACCACGAACAGGTTAAGTGAACTATCGGATGAACAGACTGCATTACAACTACAATTTGATACTTACTATCAGGATTTAAATACGGACTCGATCGAATAATGGCAGTTAAAAAAGGACAGGAAATTGAATTAGAGATTGAATCAGCTGCGTTTAAAGGTAAGGGAGTAGGAAAATTTGAGGGAATGGCCGTATTTGTACACGGAACAGCTCCCGGAGATAAGGTCAAGGCCAGAGTATTTAAAAAGAAAAAGAAATTTTGCGAAGCTAAACTGCTGGAGATCCTTGAACCAAGTCCTGACAGAATAGAACCTAAGTGCCGACACGCTAAAGTATGTGGAGGTTGCAGCTGGCAGCATCTTCCTTATGACAAACAGGTGCAGTACAAGGGCGAGCAGGTCAGAGATCATATGGTGCGTATTGGCGGACTGGAACCATCCATTGTCAAAGATGCTATGGGTGCCAGGAATGAATTTTATTACCGGAATAAAATGGAATACAGCATCAGCAGTAAGCGCTGGCTGACGGAAGAAGAAATAAACCGGGATGAATTTGTTGACGATACTGCCTTTGCTGCGGGGCTGCATGCACCAGGGCGGTTCGACAAGATCCTGAATTTGCAGGAATGCCATCTGCAGGTGCCTGAATCCTACGAGATACTCGATTTTGTACGCAGTTATTGCGAGGAAAATGACATCCCCCCTTTTGATATCATGAATAAGGAAGGCTATCTCCGTCATCTTATGATCCGTAATTCCTATCATACAGATGACTTTATGGTCAACATAGTGACTTATCAGGATGATGAAGAGATCATCCGGAAACTTTCGGCCGCTTTACTGGAAGAGTTTCCCTTCATTTCGACTATAGTGAATAATGTGAATGATACTAAAAGTCCTACAGCGGTTGGTCGCTTTGAGAATGTGATCCATGGTCCCGGGTATATAGTCGACAAGATCGGTGACTATACCTTTAAAATCCATCCCAACGCTTTCTTTCAGACCAATACCAAACAGGCTGAGACTTTATATTCTGTAGCAAGAGATTATGCGGAGTTGAAGGATGGGGATGTCATATATGATTTGTATTGCGGAGTCGGCACCCTGAGTTTGTTTGTCAGTCCTAAAGCAAAAAAAGTAGTAGGTATTGAACTCGTCGACGTGGCGATAGAAAACGCTCGTTTTAACGCGGAAGAAAATGAAATAGATAATGTATCCTTTGTTCTTGGCGATATGAAAGATGTTTTCACAACTGAAATGACAGAGGAATACGGAGCTCCGGATGTGCTCATCACTGATCCGCCAAGAGCCGGAATGCATCAGGATGTTGTGGAAAGACTGATAGAATTAAAAGTGCCACGACTGGTTTATGTGAGCTGCAACAGCAGTACCATGGCCCGCGATTTAAAATTGTTATCGGAGTGCTATGAAGTACAGGAAGTACAGCCGGTCGATATGTTTCCGCAGACCTGGCATATTGAAGCGGTTGCTAAGTTAAGATTGAAGTAGTGCTAAAAAAGGCGCTCATCCTATTACTCACCCTCACCGTAATTGCGGGAATCTTAGCTTATTCATTTTTTCAGCCAGACCTGGATAAAAAAGAGCTGATCAGTAAATACACCGATCAGAACAGTTCGTTCATCGATATTGACGGGACACGTGTTCACTATCGCGTGGAAGGAAACGGGCCCGACCTCTTGCTGATCCATGGAACCGCATCTTCTCTTCATACGTGGAATGGCTGGGTAAACGAACTAAGTTCCGATTTCCGTATCATCCGTCTTGACCTTCCCGGCTTTGGTTTAACCGGTCCCCATTCCGACAGAAATTATTCTGCTCAGTTTTATACCGGATTTGTTTCTGAGTTCCTGGATAGTCTCAGGATCGATTCTGTTTATGTAGCCGGCAACTCACTTGGCGGGAACATAGTCTGGAATCTGGCTCTGACCGACAGCAGTCGGGTAAAAAAACTTATCCTCATTGATCCCAGCGGTTATCCGGATGAAACTACTCCCACGATCATCAGGCTGGCAAGAACTCCGGTAATTTCGGGCTTATTAAGATATGTAACACCAAAGTTCGTGATCCGCGGTAATATAAAAGGAGTTTATTATCGTGATGACCGGGTTACCGAAGAACTAGTGGACCGGTATTATGATCTTAGCCTTTTTCCCGGTAACAGGCAGGCTTTTATTGATAAGTCCCGACAAAAAACAACAGACCGGTCACATCTGATCCCATCGCTCAAAATTCCGGTTCTCATTCAGTGGGGAGAGTATGATGAATGGATACCCCTTGTAAATGCTTACAGGTTTCATGAAGCTCTTCCCCAGTCTGAACTGATCTTATATCAGGCCGGACATGTACCTATGGAAGAAATTCCTGAATTAACCGCTTCTGATGCCCGCTCTTTCCTTCTATCTCAGTGATCTAAACCCATAGTATTGCCCGGTACTCTTTTTTTGATTTTATTGAAGAAAAATTGGGAGGAATGGGATGAAAAAGTATATGACTGAAATTAAGTGGGGACTCATTTTTGTAGTTACTGCCCTGGTTTGGATGATGTTCGAAAAAGCTATGGGATGGCATGGAGATAACATCGAAAAGCATGCAACCATGACCAATTTATTTGCTATCATCGCGATCGCAGTATATATATTAGCACTCCGGGATAAAAAACGTAATGATCTGAACGGTAATATGAGTTGGACACAGGGGTTTATGAGTGGTATGATCATTACTGCCGTGGTATTTGTACTAAGTCCGGTCTCTCAGTGGATCACACATACCCTGATCTCGCCTGAGTATTTTCCCAATATTATAGATTATTCCCTGCAGCAGGGATACTATGAAGAAAGGGCCGGTGCGGAAGCCTATTTCAGTCTTACAAGTTATATTATACAAGCTGCGATCGGTGCACTGCTCATGGGTTCTTTGACCTCAGCAATTGTTGCTTTCTTTATGAAAAGCAAAAGCCCCGATATATCATCGGAAACGGAGTGATCAGACTTTCTTACAAAGAATCAGCCGGTAACCATCCAGCGTCTGGGCTGCAAATGCAAACAGTGTCCCGCCATCAGTGACACCCAGTTTTTTTCTAAGCTTTGAAACATCCGTTGCGTAGTTTCGGGTCGCAAGATTGACCTGCTTCCTTCCTGCGGCTTTTCTCAATAATTTTCGATCAATTTTCAGTACCTCTATGATCTTAAATGTTCTGCCAGGGAATCCTGCTACATGAATATCTGAGGTATACAGGTGGGTATTTACTTCCAGTTTTTGCAGATCATATTTCTCCCCGATCAGCTTAAAAGCTCCTGCTTTTCGGATCGTACGCATTGGATCATATAAAAATTCCCCTGGCATTCGGTATTCAACAGAGGCTGCATCTTCCTCTGTACCCTTAAACTCAAGACTTTTAATTAGATCCGTTCCAATATCCTTACAGAGAATTGTGAACTCACTGGTAAAGCCTCTTCTGAGGTGATATAACAATTCTTTTACTTCTCCTTCTACCGAAAGTATGGTTATCTGCTCTGTATGGTTTAATTGCTCAGCAGCAAGATGATGATCCAGCATCGGTGAGGCCTTGATCAGGACCTGTTCGGATCTTTTGATTAATTCTTGTTGCAGTATGATCACATCCGGCGAACAGTCCTCAAGTAAAAATACGCGGTTATGGTCTTCATCACGTCTGGAAGGATCCAGGTAGATCAGATCGAAGGTATCTGAATGATTCTGTAAATAGTTTTCGGCTGTCATTTCAAGTACTTCAGCATGACGAATCCCCAATACTTTCAGGTTATGCCTGAGAAGAGCTGCCATTTCCGGATCCGGTTCCACGATCACACCGGATTGGAACTTTTCAAGCAAATAATAAGAATCTATACCGGTGCCCCCGGTCAGGTCCAGAAAACGATCACCGGTGTAGAAAGAAGCTTTATACCTGGCAGTCAATTCTGAAGAGGACTGTTGCAGCCTATGGTGTGGCGGAAAGATCACATTTTCATTAGCATACCATTCAGGTAATTTATCCTTTGCTTTCCTTCGGGATTTAATCTGACCTGCGATCTCAGTCATAGGAAGCTCAGGATAGCGAGAGCGGTTAAGCATCAATTCAGCTACATCATCTTTTTCGTGCTCTCTGATGAATTGTTTAATATCCGGTCGGGTTAATAGCTCATGCATACTCTAATATATCCATATTCATTTGCAGATTAAATCATCTCAAACAGAAATACTTTGAAGATCATAGTTATCGGTGCGGGACTGGGGGGACTTGCAACAGCGGCCATGTTGGCTGCTGCGGGGCAGGATGTCACCGTATTTGAACGAACGGGTGGTTTTGGCGGTAAAATGAATCAGAAAAAGCTGGAAGGCTATCGCTTTGACACCGGTCCTTCCTTATTTACCATGCCGGATGTACTCAGAAAGGTCTTCTCAGAATGCGGCAAAGATATGGATGACTATTTAGAGCTGACAGCTCTCGAACCATTATGCCGGTATTTTTATCAGGACGGTACGGTCTTCAATAGTTACCATGACCGACAAAAAGATCTCGATGAAATTGAAAGAATTGCACCAGAAGATAAGAGCTCCTATATCCGTTTTCTGGAATATTCTGAAGTTCTATACCAAAAAACCTCTGATGCTTTCCTTTTCAACCCGCTTTACTCCTTTTCAGATCTGAAAAACCTGGACCTGTTTTCTTTTTTTGGTATAGATGCCTTCAATACGGTTGCTAAACGAGTCGATCAATATTTTGAGAGTCCATATCTCAAAAAATTCTTTAAGCGCTTTACTACTTATAATGGTTCATCTCCTTACAGAGCTCCCGCAACCCTTAATGTCATCCCGCATGTAGAAGTAAACGAAGGCGGGTATTATGTAAAAGGTGGATTATATAAGATTGCCCGGAGTTTGTATGACCTTGCTGAAGAAATGGGTGTGAAATTCCATTTTAACAGTCCGGTAGACCGAATTAATACTTTATCCGATAAGATCACGGGTGTCGCTCTATCGGATGGCCGTGAATTTTCATCCGATATTGTTATTTCCAACAGTGATTCTACAGAGACGATCGTTAAATTACTTAGTAAGAAAACTGTCTCTGCCAGAAAGAAAAGAAAAGCTTCAGAAATCGAACCTTCCTGTTCCGGTTTTGTCATGCTGCTCGGAGTCGACAAAATATATCCGGAACTTGCTCATCATAACATATTTTTCACGAAGAATTACGAGAAGGAATTCCAGGAGATCTTTGATGATAAGGTCATGCCGGAAGATCCTACGATCTACGTAGCCAATACATCCTATTCCGATCCGGAGCATGCACCTGATGCATCTTCGAATCTATTTATACTGGTTAATGCACCTTACCTGAGTGAACATTATGACTGGAAGGAACTTGCCTCTGAATATGGACACAAAGTGATCAACGAACTGGAGAATCGGGGATTAGACGGACTTTCAGACCACATCAGGGTAAAGGAACTGGTAACCCCGGTAGATTTTTATGAGAAATACCGCTCAAACCGAGGAAGTATTTACGGCACTTCTTCAAATAACCGTAATGCTGCCTTTATCAGGCCAAGAAATAAATTCCGCGGAATTGCAGGTTTATATATGACGGGAGGATCTACACACCCCGGAGGCGGCATTCCCTTAGTGATGCAGTCTGCTCTAAACGTAATTGAGCTGATAGACCGCTATGAAGGGGTCTGAATACCCAGGTTGATCACTTCTACATTGCTGACCTTGCCATCATCTATGGTGAAGCGCATGATAGTACGATAGACATGAAAGCCTTGTTTACCTGCTGCTCCGGGATTGATATAAAGCATTTTATTCAATTCCTGGTCCCGGGCTACTTTAAGTATATGAGAGTGACCGCAGATAAAAAGCTGTGGCGGGTTATTCTCGATCTCTTCTCTGATGGGAATGCAGTATCGGCCCGGAATGCCTCCTATATGCGTCATCCAGATATCCACTCCTTCACGATCGAAACGCTGATGCAAAGGATATTTATTCCGGATATCTTCCCCGTCTATATTTCCATACACTCCGATCAGAGGGGCGATCTTTTCCAGTTCCTCTGCGATCTCCAGATTACCGAAATCTCCGGCATGCCAGATCTCATCTCTGTCTGAGAAAAATTCCCCGACCTGAGGATCCAGGTAACTATGAGTATCAGAAATAAGCCCTATTTTGATCATACAATTTGTATCATCTGTCCCTTCTTTGAAGTGCCAAAGAAAACACATTTATTATTCATGTTCCAATAATTTATCATTAAATCAATAATACAAAGGAATTCATTCAGTGCAAGGCTTTAGTATCATCATCGTTTCATGGAATGCTCTTCATTATCTGAAGGAATACCTGCCATCTGTTGCGGAAACGAATTATGATCAATTCGAGATCATTTTGGCGGATAATAATTCAGAGGACGGATCTGCTGAATGGGTAGAACAAAACTACCCGGATATAAAGGTCGCTCGTCTTGACAAGAATTACGGATACTGCGGTGGCAACAACCGGGCTGTACCCTATTCTAAGTATGACAAGCTTATCTTTCTGAATAATGATGTGAAAGTTGATGAGAACTGGCTGACAGCATTAGAGCACGCTTTTGATGAACCCGATGTAGCTGCAGCTCAGCCTAAACTACGGGCCATTGAGCATCCTGATCATTTTGAATATGCAGGGGCAGCCGGTGGTTTTATGGATAAATATGGTTTTCCATTTTGTCAGGGCCGGGTTTTTGATCATGTAGAAAAGGATGAAGGCCAGTACGAGATGGCCAGGGATATATTCTGGGCATCCGGAGCGGCTCTTGCTATCCGAAAAGAATTGTTTACGGGATCTGGTGGATTTGATGAGGATTTTGAATTTCACATGGAAGAGATCGATCTATGCTGGAGACTGCAGAATCTGGGTTATCGCATACGTTATGCTCCCGGTAGTATCGTCTATCATTTAGGAGGAGGTTCATTGCCAATGGGCTCACCCCGCAAAGTATATTACAATTTCCGTAACAGCCTGTTCATGTTATGGAAAAATTACTCGGCCGCTTCACTGCTGATCCGACTCCCCATACGTCTGAAAATGGATGTACTGGCAGCATATAAAGCTTTATTCAGTGGAAACCCGAAAGAATGGTGGGCAATTGCTCGAGCACATCTTCATTTTGTAGCTTCTCTCGGAAAGATGAACAAAAAAAGAAAAGTGCTGAAAAATAAACGTATTCACGGTTCAGACCCTGAGAACATGTATAATGTTTCGGTGGTTTGGAGATATTTTATCGGGGGGAAGAAAACATTTTCTGAAATAGTACCAGAAACGGCAATTGAACAAGTAAGCCAATAAACCCCTTCTCATAGTAACTATTCCATGCTGAATACCTCCTGTCAAAGACACATTGATAACCTGAATAATTATCTAATTGACGATTTTTCAGTGTCCTAACAAAGATTCTATGCCGGAACTGGAAGACATATTAAATAAAAGTATTCCCTTTCTGAAAAAATGGGGAGGCGCATTAATCCTGATCCCATTTATGTGGGTCAGTGCTGAGCAATTCTGGATGGCCCTGAAGTGGGAAATATCCTTTTCATACCGGTATACCTATCCTTTTTTTCTGAGTCCTTTTTATTTCATGACCGACAATTTCCTGCTGATCATTCACGAGGCAGGACATACCTTCTTTAGGGTGTTTGGCAGCCGTTTCATGATTATACTTGGTGGAACCTTCCTGGAGATCTTTCTTCCCTTTGTGATCTTTTTCTATGGCTGGTGGAACCGGCGCACCTTTGTCGCTCAGCTCGGAATGCTGCTGACCGGGTTTGCCTGGATGGATTCATCGGCTTATGCCGCAGATGCGATGTTCCGAAGATTACCACTCATTGGCGGACTGGGAACCTCTGCTCACGACTTTGGAAATATGCTTAGGGACCTGAATATACTGGACTCCTATATGACCGTTGCCTGGACCTTTTACGCGATCGGGATCATCTCCTACCTGCTGGTGATAGTTATGCCCTTCATGGAACGTAAGTCCTATAAGACTTCGAATATAGAACTGAAACTGTAGGTTTTTTGATTTAATAGTGACGTGTGAAAAGTGAAATGTCAAAAACGTACCATACCCTTTTCTCACTCTTTGCCAGTGGCAGGATCAGGATCATTAATCACCAATTCGCAATTCAAAGATCTTTACCCTGAAATCACTGACGGTCCGGGCACTTTGGAGGCGCGAAGTGTAACCATAGGTCATCTTCGGCCGGTCGACGGTCTTTAACGTTGTAGACCTGAATTACTTCCATGCACCCAGAATGAGCCCCATCAGGGTAAATACTACGATCCAGTAACTGGCGTGAATGGAAATATAGGACCAGGATCTTTGCTCAAATAATGAGGTAATGGCAATAGCAGGTGCCACCCACCCGAAGCCCGTCAGGAATCCATAATATGCCCCCTCCTGCAAACCAATGGATGGATCGGCGAGAAAAAAAGCAAGGCATACAGCCATAAGTGCCTGAAAGATAAAAGAGAAACCAAAGATCTTTGCCATATTTCCCTGTTGTGCTTTTTCTTCGGTCATACCCGAAGCAGCCATCCATTGTTTTCCGAATAAGGGTCCGTACCACAAAAAACCGATCACAAATCCTATGAGTGTAGCAGCCAGCACAGCCAGCCAGTTAACATCCATTCCTTCCATATCTAACTCCATTAGTTCCGGTTCAGGATATATACATGAGCCACAGATAATTACGCTTCTTTTTCGATAAAAGGAAAGAGATTATATCGTATTGAGTATTCAGAATTAATAATTTACTACAGGCGGAAGGCATTAAATTTCAAATGGCCATCCTTCAGATGGCTATAAGCATTCCCCGGTCAATAAAATCAAGGCTCAAAAATGTCTTTCTACTTCTTTATATTGGTCATCCAATAATCACCCCAAATTAACCATGAGTATAGACTTCAAAACAACGGTCCCGGTCGACCAGATCGGAGTTGAGGAAAGAGTGGCGCGGCTTAATTCCCGAAGCATCAAAAAAGAGTCGAAAATGCAGGCTCTTAAACTGGCTTTATCTATGATAGACCTTACGACCCTGGAAGGAAAAGATTCTCAGGGAAAGGTTATTCAGCTTTGTCAGAAAGCAAAGCGCCCATTGCCCTCCATGCCGGATCTTCCCACCGTAGCTGCAATCTGTGTATACCCGAGTATGGTTTCGGTAGCAAAGAAAGCACTAAAGGGTACTGACATCAATGTAGCCAGTGTTGCAACCGCCTTCCCGTCGGGACAGGCTCCTCTTGATGTAAAGATCCGTGATACAAAATTTGCAGTTGCGGAAGGTGCTGATGAAGTAGACATGGTGATCTCCAGAGGTGAATTCCTTTCCGGAGAGTTCCAGAAAGTCTATGACGAGATTGCTGCTATTAAAGAAGCCTGTGGACCCGCACATCTGAAAGTAATACTCGAAACAGGTGAACTTCATACCTACGAGAATGTAAGGAAGGCCAGTGATATCGCAATGTACGCCGGAGCAGATTTCATCAAAACCTCAACCGGGAAAATCAGTCCCGCCGCAACGCAGCCGGTTACCCTGGTCATGCTGGAAGCTATCCGTGATTATTTCTACAAGACCGGTAAGATGATCGGCATGAAACCGGCTGGCGGAATAAGATCTGCGAAACAAGCGATCCAATACCTGGTATTAGTTAAAGAGACCCTTGGTGCCGCCTGGCTGGATAATGAGTACTTCCGCTTTGGTGCCAGCTCACTTACAAATGATATACTGATGCAGATCGTCAAACAGCAGACCGGCCGGTATCAATCAAAAGATTATTTCACACTGGACTGATCCCGAATCAGCTCCCGATAATGTTCTATTACCATGTCAGAATCAGAGACTAAAGAAGAAACCTACAAAGCTACCTCCCCTAACTCTAAGCTGGAATTTGCTTCCTTCTGGGATTATGCCCCTGCACCGGAAAGTGATGATCATGTTGAGATAAGGGAAAAATATGATCTGTTTATCGGTGGTAAGTTTGTTAAACCATCCAAAGGGCGCTACTTCAGTACCACCAATCCCGCTACCGGTGAATCGATATGCGAGATCGCTGAAGCTACTCAGAAGGATGTTGATAAGGCCGTTAAAGCTGCCAGAAAAGCATTCAAAGGAGAATGGTCAGATATATCGCCAAAGGAAAGAGGAAAATATATATTCCGCATTGCCCGGATGATCCAGGAAAGAGCACGTGAATTTGCAGTTCTGGAGTCAAAGGACGGGGGAAAACCCATACGTGAATCGCGTGATGTTGATATACCCCTGGCTGCTGCTCACTTCTTTTATTATGCCGGCTGGGCAGATAAACTGGAATATGCATTTCCGGGAAAAACTCCTGAACCCGTAGGAGTATGCGGTCAGATCATTCCCTGGAATTTCCCTTTGCTAATGCTGGCCTGGAAGATAGCTCCTGCCCTGGCATGCGGTAATACCGTAGTATTGAAGCCGGCGGAAACCACTTCCCTGACCGCACTTAAATTTGCTGAACTGATCAAGGACGCAGGACTCCCTGATGGAGTGGTAAATATTGTAACCGGAGCGGGTCAGACCGGAGCTGAGATCGTGAATCATAAAGATATCGATAAGATCGCATTTACCGGATCAACTCAGGTTGGCAAGATCATACAGAAGTCACTTGCAGGGACCGATACCCGCTATTCTCTTGAGCTTGGTGGCAAAGGTGCCATGCTTATTTTTGAGGATGCCCCAGTTGACCAGGCAGTGGAAGGAATCATTAATGCTATTTTCTTCAATCAGGGACATGTTTGCTGTGCAGGCTCCAGGTTACTGGTTCAGGAAGGAATTGCCGAAGAAGTGATCCGCAAATTAAAAGACCGTATGGAAACTCTGATCGTGGGTGATCCGCTGGATAAGAATACCGATGTAGGTGCTATAAATTCACAGCAACAGTTCGATACTATTAAAGAATACCTGGAGATCGGTGAAGATGAAGGTGCTGAGATCTATCAGCCACAGTGCAGTATTCCTGAAAAAGGATACTTCATCCCTCCCACTCTTTTGACCAATGTGGCTCAGTCGAACCGGGTAGTACAGGAAGAGATATTCGGTCCTGTATTGACCATACAAACCTTTCGTACTGCTGATGAAGGAATCGAGAAGGCTAATAACACCCCATATGGTCTTGCCGGAGGTATCTGGACTGATAAAGGATCAAAAATATTCAAGGTCGGATCCAAAATGAGATCCGGCGTGGTCTGGTCAAATACATACAATAAATTTGATCCTACTTCTCCTTTTGGAGGATATAAAGAAAGTGGTGTGGGTCGTGAAGGTGGGCTTCAGGGACTCTACGCTTACGTAAATCTTAAATAACCGAGTTCATGTCAGACAGAATAGACGTATTAAAGACCTATAAGATGTATATCGGGGGTAATTTTCCCCGAACCGAATCCGGCCGTTATTACAAGGTTTACAATGAAGATGAAGAATTGCTGGCAAATGCCTGCCGTGCTACACGGAAAGATTTTCGTAATGCAATGGTAGCAGCCAGAGGAGCATTTTCAGGTTGGTCAGAAAGATCTGCTTACAATAAAGGCCAGATCCTGTACCGTATTGCCGAGATGATGGAATCCCGCCGGGAGCAATTTATAAAAGAACTGGGGCCTCTGGGTTTCAGTAATCAGGAAGCACATGCTGATGTGGATGCTTCCATTGACCGGCTTGTCTATTATGCGGGATGGACCGACAAGATCCAGCAGGTATTTGGAAGTATTAATCCGGTAGCAAGCTCTCATTTTAATTTCAGTTTGATGGATCCAACCGGAGTAGTGGCAGCATTTGCTCCTGAGCACAGTCCTTTACTTGGACTGGTTTCCGTTATCGCTCCGATCATTGCCGGAGGGAATACCTGCGTAGTTCTGGCTTCTGAAGTCCATCCATTACCCTCCATAACATTTGCAGAAGTATTAAACTCATCAGACGTCCCGGGAGGTGTTGTTAATATTCTGACCGGATTAAAAGAGGAACTAACGGAACATTTTAGTTCACATATGGATGTAAACGCAGTGTTTTACTCTGATAATCTTTCTAATGATATGAGAATGATGATCGACGAAAATGCGTCAAATAATCTTAAACGAGTGATACGTCGTCCTGTAAAAGACTGGTATGATGAAGAGAGTAAGTCCCCTTATTTTATAACAGACTTCATGGAAACAAAAACCACCTGGCATCCGATTGGCTACTAAGATGATCAAATACATTCTATCTGCCCTTTTATTTTTGCTGATGATAAGTTGTGCCGGCAGCAATGAACTGCTTCGTGAAAATGAATCAGAAATTTCCGGAGATGAACCAAATGAAATGTTGACCCAAGAAACAGCGGAAACTTTCTTTTCTGATCGTATTCAGCTTGCGGACCTATGGTATAGCATGGAAAACAAGATCCCTGATGCCTTTACTGAGATCCCGGTGCAGCGGGAAGTGGCTAAAAATCCATTTCAGGGTTACAGAATTCAGATCTATTCGGGTCAGGATGTGGTTGGTGCGGATACTGTAGCCGCGAATTTCCGCGCATGGGCGGATACTACGATCGCTAATTATGTGCCCGAAACCTATGTTTTCTTTAAAACCCCTTATTATCGGGTGCATGTGGGCGATTTTCACGACCGAAGCCGGGCTTATCGTTTCTCTAATGTCGTAAAAAGAGCCTTCAGGGGAGCCTGGGTTGTATATGATGAAGTTCAACCTGGCCGGGTGCTACCCGATACTACAGAAATTATGCTGATCGAAGCGGATACCGTTCGCGCTATACGTTAAAACGGAAAAGCATTACATCTCCATCAGCAACCACATATTCTTTTCCTTCCTGTCGCATTTTACCGGCTTCTTTAGCCGCTTTTTCTGATCCAAGTTCATCAAAATCAGAATAGGCAATGGTTTCTGCCCGTATAAAACCTTTCTCAAAATCAGTATGGATCACTCCTGCCGCCTGAGGTGCTTTGGTTCCCTTTCGTATGGTCCAGGCCCGAGCTTCTTTTGGCCCTGCTGTGAAATAAGTGATCAGACCTAATTCAGCATAGGCCCCTTTGATCAGACGATCCAGTCCTCCACTTTCTACACCCAGCTCTTCCAGAAACATTTCCTTTTCATCATCATCCAGTTCCGCGATCTCTGCTTCGATCTTAGCACAAAACATAACCACTTCATCGTCATGCTGTGATGCGATCTTTTTCACTTCTTCCACATAATCATTACCGGAGTTAATATCTGACTCTCCTACATTACAGGCATACAGAACCGGTTTCGATGATAATAGGAAGAGTTCTTTGATCAGCTCTCTCTGTTCAGCGCTTAGATCGAATGTCCGTGCACTGTTGCCCTCTTCAAGATGGACCCGAAGTCTCTCCACGATCTCCAGCTGTGCTACGATAGCTTTGTCACCACTCTTAGCCTGTTTCTTGAGGTTATCAACCCTCTTTTCAACACTTTCCAGATCCTTCAGGATAAGTTCATCTTCAATAATATGAATATCACGTTCCGGATCTACAGATCCCTCGACATGAATTATATCAGTATCATCAAAACAACGTACCACATGCAGGATGAGATCAACCTCACGTATGTGAGATAAAAAAGCATTTCCCTTACCCTTTCCTTCCGATGCCCCTTTTACCAGGCCGGCGATGTCAACGAATTCGATAGTTGCTGGGATGACCTGAGCAGAACCCACCAGTTCAGAGAGATTGTCCAGTCTTTCATCAGGTACGGGCACCATTCCCACATTGGGATCTATCGTACAAAAAGGAAAATTAGCGGACTCAGCCCCCGCATTACTCAAAGCGTTAAACAAAGTGGACTTCCCTACGTTCGGAAGCCCGACAATACCACATCTTAAACTCATTTTATTCTGTTCGTTCTAAAGGTCTGTACATTCTTGTTGATGAAGATCCATTTCCGGCAGGATCATTGCCGATAAATTTCCATAGCCCATAGACGGATAGACACATCCGGTGTCCATTCCTATCATTTTATCTTTTATGAGAGGACTTTTTACAGGAGTATGACCAAATACTACGGTCTTTTCCCATTCATTATATTCCTGATTTATATGAGACCTTTCCCACATAAACGAGCGCTTATCTTGAACGGTCTCCAGTACTTCTGAAACCGTTTTGTCCGGGTCAATTCCACCGTGTACAAAAAGAAATTCCGGAGTATCCCAGTATAAGCGGGTTTGTCTCAGGAAATCCAGATGCTCCTGAGGAAAATCTTTTTCTCCGATATCGAGCCCATAACTTTCAAGTGTTTCAGCACCCCCGTTTTGCAACCATAATGCCCATTGATCATTATCAAAGGCATCCAGCAACATCTGATCATGATTACCCCGGATGAAGATACATTGAAACTCATCTCTGAGTTTTAACAGATAATCGATAACCGACTTGCTTTCCGGTCCACGGTCCACATAATCACCCAGAAAAACCAGGTAAGTAGAATCTGTGATCTCACCTCTTAGGGAATCAATTAGACTAATGAGTGAATTTATGCAACCATGGACATCACCAATGGCAATATACCTGATCTTATTGCTCATTCTTTACCAACCGTTTTATTGATAAGTCCTCTTCCGGTCTTGTTTATACGCCCTTGCTCGTTCAGATCTTCCAGGGCAGCATCCAGGATCCCGTTAATGAAACGGCTGGACTTGGCTGTTGAATATCTTTTGGCGATCTCAATAGCTTCGTTGATGGTCACTTTCGTAGGGATCTCCTCAAAATTAAGGAACTCACAAAGAGACATTTGAAGGATAAGACGATCAATAGCAGCCAGTCTTTGTATCTCCCAGTTTCGAATATGCATAGCAATGACAATATCGAGATCATCTTGTTGTTCCACAGTTCTGAACAAGAGTTGTTCAGCGAATCTTCGGGTTTCCTTGTCATCAGAGACCGCGTCTTTCACAACGGTTTTCATAATATGGTCCAGTGAGTCTTTACTCATCTGGAAAGCATAGAGTGCTTTTAAAACGGTTTCTCTTACTTCTCGTCGATTCATTCTGCCAAATAACTTTTCATTGCGCGAAAAGATAAGGGTTTTTCTTGTGGAATCAGAATTCAGTATTCGGGACTCGATACTCGTAATAATTTTAACTAAGTGATGTAAAGTGAAGTAGACTGTGTCCTGCAGTATAGTATGGATACTCCATTTGAAGAACTCCCGGATTCGGATGAAGAAATTTGACACACCATTTGACATATCATTTGACATATCACTGAGTCCGCATATGTCCTTCTTTGTCCTTCTGAGGGGGGTACCGCTATTAGGCGTTTTCGGGGTGCATATCCCTCTCAGATACAAAAAAGCCCCTTAGAGCGTATCTAAGGGGCTTTTTATTAATGTGCGTCCTGTAGGATTCGAACCTACGACCTCTGCCCTGTCAAGGCAGCGCTCTAAACCAACTGAGCTAAGGACGCGATTAGAAGGCTTCAAATATAATAATTAAATCAGTCCGTAAACAAGGAAATATTGGAATAAAAAAAGCCGCAGCACCTGTCTGGCGCCGCGGCTTTATTGACTTTTATACCCCGAAAAAGCCAACGTATAATGGGAGGTGTCTAGCAATCACCTCTTGTTATTTCCAACACATACAAGATCAGAAGAAATCGGATGGGATTCGCTTAGAAGCGTTTAATCGGGGTTGGAATAGCTTTAGGTAGATTAGCGGATCTTAAGGAACCGGATTATCTATTCAGGTCTTGTACGTAAAAAATGGTATTCATTTCGGGTCTTGTCATTCCAGATCCGGCAGAAAATCATTATCTCGGTTGTTTAATTTTGGTATAATCCGAAAAGCAGTAAAAGGCCAATCACATGTCTGTACTCAATGAAATGGATCGCTATATCTCAACCTGGAAAAATTCCGGGGACCGCAGATATATATTCCTTTCCTGTTATCGTACCATGACTGCAAATATGCTTCAGGCTTTGAAAGACAGCCGGTTCAAAGATCCCTTATGGGTGGAAGCTTTGCTGAATCATTTTGCTAAATATTACTTCCGCGCTTTGGAGTGCTATGATTGCGGGAATCATACACCTCTTGTCTGGCAGCAGGTACATTCCATCACAAGAAAGCAGGAACATCATATACTACAACATTTGATCATTGGTGTGAACGCACATATAAATTATGATCTGGTGCTTTCCTTGTATGATATACTTCAACCTGAATGGTCTGGTTTGGATAAAAAAATGCGGGAAATCCGATATTCTGATCATTGTACCGTCAATTATATCATAGCATCTACGGTCGACACCATACAAGAGCAGATCTTAAACCCCGAGGATCCAAAAATACGCTGGATTGATCTCATTCTCGGACAGCTTGATGAATATCTTATTTCTGCTCTGATAAGCAGCTGGAGAGAGAAGGTCTGGGTTAATACCGAAAGATTACTTGAAACGACCGGTGAATCAGAGTTCGAGTCGATCAGGCTCGAAATTGAAAAGGATGCTCTCAGTTTTACACAGTTGATAACCTAAGGTCCGGACCTTAAGGATATCAGTGCTCATGATATTCAGTATCAGAAGGATCTTATACCTGACCTTTCAGGATATTGCTCCGCAGGCTAAACTTGACAAACACCGGGGTCCTCCTCTTGGTGTAGTTGCTGGCTTTGTTTTCGGTATACTCGACAAAAAACTTACAGGATGATGATTTGCACCCCTCAGATCTCAGGCAGAAGCCTAATTGGGTTTACCTGAATGATGAAACAATTTTACTTATACACGTAGAGACTTACCACCTAACCAGAGATAAATTATCAGGTGAATGGATATTCAGAATAAACTTCAGCAACTCCATAAAAAGGTTACCTCTAATTACTGGCTTAAACTCTTTACTTCTCTTTCCCGATTGTTGCTGGCTGCAGGATTTATCATTCCCGGTATGAAAAAAGTACTCAATGTGCATTTTGCACCAGGAGTTGGCCCCGGTCCGATACGTGAATTTTTTGATGCTTTTTTTTACGCAACTGAATACTACATATTTGTAGGCTTGATTCAGGTACTTGCCGGTGTATTACTTCTGTTCCCTTCTACAGTAGCACTTGGTACTTTTATATTCCTTCCTGTGATCCTGAACATATTTGTTTTAACTCTGTCCCTGAATTTCACGGGAACCTGGCTTATTGCGGGTCTTATGCTGACCGCTGCGGTGTATTTATTATTCTGGGAGTTTGATCGCTGGCAGTCACTTATTCCTGGTTTTAAAGGTCAAGTTAGTATTGTTCCGGATAAGAACCTGGGATTCTTTACCACGATCTTATTTGGCGGATTAACGGGTCTGACCGGACTGGGAATACTATTTACCGGAATGGCGATATACCAATCCACCAATAGGTTTTTAGTCCCTTTACTTATCCTCACAATTTCAGGACTTGGTGCATTCTTATTTATTAAAAAGCACCGTGAATTTTATTTAGGTGATGGGTAAAAACTGAATGAACATACGGGGTATTATCTTACTGAGCAGTATATATTATCCGTTCATTCGAAGTAATTATTTTTTATAATCCATATTGATATTATAACGACACGGGATCAAAATGAAATTAAGCTTATCAAATATCTCCAAGACCTATAAAAATGGTGTAAAGGCACTGGATGATGTTTCTATTGAAATTGAAGCCGGAATGTTCGGACTTCTCGGCCCAAATGGTGCCGGTAAGTCAACACTCATGAGAACCATTGCCACCCTGCAGGCACCCGATTCGGGAACCGCTTTCCTTGACGACATAGATATACTCAATGAACCTCTTCGCCTGAGAAAAGTGCTGGGTTATTTACCGCAGTCTTTTGGAGTATACCCAAATATGTCGGCAGAAGATCTTCTGCTCTATTTTGCTAAACTTAAAGGGATCAGTAATTCAATTGAGCAAAAAAGCATCGTGGATGCGGCTCTCGAAGTAACGAACCTGACTGATGTGCGAAGGAAGAGTGTAGCCGGTTACTCCGGAGGTATGAAACAACGCTTTGGTATTGCTCAGTTGTTGCTTAATGATCCTAAACTGATCATCGTAGATGAACCTACTGCAGGACTTGATCCAGCCGAACGTGTTCGTTTCCTGAACGTACTCAGAGAAATTGGAACAGACCATATTGTGATCTTTTCCACACATATCGTAGATGATGTAAAAGAATTATGTAATGATATGGCGATCATGAATGGTGGCCGCATTCTTCAGCATAAAACTCCCAGAGAAGCAAGTACGGCATTGAAGGACAAAATATGGGCCAAGAATATTGATCGTGATGAACTTGATAGTCACGAGGCAGCCTATAATGTGATCTCATCCAGTTTTAATGATGATAACTCGCTTAATATCAGAGTTCATAGTGAGATCAAACCCGATGAATCCTTTTCAGCCAAAGATCCCGCTCTCGAGGATGTTTATTTTGTAGCCTTACATGAATCAGAAACTACCATACAAGCTGCAGAGTGAGCTGATCCATGTTTGCAAACATCTATCTTTTCGAACTTAAGTACTGGTTTAGAAAAACCTCATTTTATATTTATGCGGCTATTATGTTTGGCCTTGGTTTTTTCATCATGGCAGCTGCAGCCGGACTTTTTGAAGGTATCACAGCCAGTATTAATTCATTAACTCAGGTTAATTCACCGATCGCAATATTCGGTATTCTGAGTGAAATGACGATCATTATCTATTTTATGCTACCGGCCATTATAGGCGGTACTATTGAAAAGGATTACAGCAGTGAGATCCACTCAGTGCTCTACTCCTATCCCTTCAGAAAATGGGAATATTTACTGGCTAAATTCTTTTCCGGAATAACCATTGGATTACTGGTGGTGGTAGCCTGTGCTGTAGGAATTATGATGGGTTCAATTATTCCCGGAACGAACCCGGAATTACTGGGGCCTTTCCGGATCGGCAATTACATTCAGCCTTTTATTTATTATGTAATACCTAACTTTATCTTTTTCGGCACCATTATATTTGGTGTCGTTACCTTTTCACGAAGTGTCAGCGTTGGCTTTATCACCATGCTGGTAATCGTTCTTATACAGATCTTTGCCGGTAATGCATTCTCTGACCTTGATAATAAGATGATCGCATCTCTGCTGGATCCAACCGGAATTCAGGCCAATGTTTACTACACTCAGTACTGGACAGTGTATGAACAAAACGAAAATGCCCTTCCTTTAGGACCTGTGATCTGGTATAACCGGGCAATCTGGCTGGGAATGTCCTTGCTAATTTTCAGTACTGTTTATCGTCTGTTTAATTTCTCTCAGCAAGGGTGGTCCTTCAGTGATCTCCGCAAGAAAAAGGGGGAAACATCAACCAAAAGAAATTTCGGAAGTGTCCTTTCTATTGATCTCCCCAAGGTTAGTTTTGATTTTTCCTTTGTTCAAAACCTGAGAAAAGCCTGGTATTTCTCAACAATAGACTTCAGGTTCATTCTTAAGAGCTGGGCATTTATTATCATTGCAATTGTTGGCCTGCTGATTTCTCTCAGTGTGATCCTCATTGGAGCCCAGATCTTTGGTACCGATACTCTTCCGGTTACCTGGTTGATGCTTGAATTGCCCGGCACCTTTTTCGGACTTTTTATTAATATCCTCACCTTCCTGTATGCAGGAATACTCATACACCGAAGCCGGAATAATAATATGGATCAGTTGATCCATGTGACTGCTACGGATAACTGGGTGATAATGCTGGGTAAATTTCTGGCCCTCGTCAAAATGCAGTTCCTGCTGCTGGCCATAATTATGGTAGCTGGTTTGTCGGTACAAGTATATAACGGGTATTATAAATTTGAGATCGGGCAATATTTATTTCAGCTGTATGGTGTGAATTTCTTTAATGTGCTGATATGGGGACTCCTTGCATTCTTTGTTCATTCCCTATTCAGGAATTACTACCTTGGATTCTTCCTTCTTTTGCTGGTATCGATCGGAATTAATTTTCTGGACGAGATCGGAATTGAGCAGGCGGTATTCCGGTATAACCAGGGACCCGGTACGGACTATTCTGATATGAATGGATTCGGCACTTCCCTGATCCTCTATTATATCTACAAAGCATACTGGCTGTTGCTTGGGATCTTCTTTTATGTGCTGTCCATCGTCTTTTTCCGCAGGGGTACCGGCGAAGGTTTCAAAGAACGCTGGGCAATGGCTAAACAGAGATTTAGCCCGGCTGTCAGAGCAGTTAGCACCCTTTCACTGGCAGGTTTCCTGGGAATGGGTAGTTGGATATGGTATACCAACAATATTAAATACGAAAGGTTATCATCCAAAGAACAGGAAGAGCGGTCAGCCCAGTGGGAGAAGAATTACGGAATGTATGAAGGTATCCCTCAACCTCGAATCGTTGATTCATACATTGAGCTTGATATCTATCCTGATACACGGGATATGAAAGTAAGGGGCACTTATATTCTGAAAAATAAATCTGAAGTTGCGATCGATTCGATCCATATAGATCATAATAATTATCTCTCTACTTTCGATTTTGACCGGTCCTATGATCTTGTACTCGAAGACGATAGTATGAATTATGATATTTACCAGCTTCATGAAGCTCTAATGCCAGGGGATTCCGTAACCTTTACTTTTGACCTGGAGAATAAACCAAATGAATTACTTAGAAATAATTCCCCGATTCTGGCTAACGGTACATTTATAAATAACCAGTTGTTTCCGCGCATTGGTTACAATCCTAACAGCGGACTTAGCAGTGCGGATGCCCGAAAAAGATACGGGCTGCCTGAGAAAGAACGATACCCTCCTCCCACCGACAGTTCTGCATTGGGAAACAACTATATTTCTTATGATGCAGACTGGATTCAATTTGAAACTGTGATCAGTACATCCGGCGATCAGACTGCGATAGCACCCGGGTATCTGCAGGATCAGTGGACTGAGGATGGCCGTAATTACTTCCATTACAAGATGGATGTACCCATGCTGAATTTCTATTCCTTCATTTCGGCGAAGTATGAAGTAGTCAGAGATACCTGGAATGATGTAAACCTGGAGATCTGGTACCATAAAGGACATGAATTCAATCTGGACAGAATGATGAAGGGCATCAAACGAGGTCTGGAATATAATACCGAGAACTTCTCCCCATATCAGCATAAGCAGGTACGGATCATTGAGTTTCCGAGAACCTCAGGAAGTTTCGCTCAGTCATTTGCAAATACAATCCCCTACTCCGAAGCTATTGGTTTTATCGCAGAAGTAGACGATGAAGATAAAACCGGGGTGGATTATCCGTTCAGTGTAACTGCCCATGAAGTGGCTCACCAATGGTTCGCTCACCAGGTGATCGGAGCAGCGGTACAGGGTGTCACCGTGATGTCAGAGAGTATGTCCGAATACAGTTCCCTGAAGGTTCTGGAAAAAGAGAATGGTGAAGATGAAATGAGGGTCTTTCTGAAAGAAGCCCTTGATACCTATCTTCTCGGACGAACTACGGAATCCAGGAAAGAGAAAGCACTGATCTATAATGAGAACCAGCCTTACATCCATTATAACAAAGGATCTCTGGTACTCTATGCGCTCAGTGATTATATCGGAGAAGATAAAATGAATGCGGCGGTAAGCCGATATCTGGATGCTGTCGCTTTTCAGGAACCCCCTTACACTACTTCGCTTGAGTTCCTGAGCTACCTGAAAGAGGTAACACCTGATTCTCTTCAATACCTGATCACGGATATGTTCGAGACCATTACTCTTTATGATAATCGAGTAGATGAAGCCTCCTGGACCATGAATGAGGACAGTACCTATACCGTTGACCTGACCATTCAGACCACAAAATACCGTAATACGGAAGATGGCAAGAGAGTGTACACCAATGCAGACGGAGACAGCCTTTCTTATGAGGTGGAAGGCCGCAGCCGACCTATTCTTTCGCTTCCAATGAAAGATTATATCGAAGTGGGCATTTTCGGAAAAGATGAAAATGATGAGGAGACGATCCTCTATCTTAGAAAACTTCCCTTCAATGCTATTAAAACTACTATGAGCATTACGGTCGATGATATTCCGGCTGAAGTTGGAATTGATCCATTTAATAAACTCATTGATACCATCTCAAATGATAACCGGAGACCGGTCAGAAAGGGAGATTCTGATACCAAAGACTGAAGCAGATATCATAAGCATTAGGTCTCTGCTGTATTCTATTCATATCAGATTATAGATCTACATACTGAAGGACTGGGACAATAACTATCTGGGATTTTCAGATCTCTCCTTATCTTCATCTGATCTGGCCAGATTTGGTCTATTATACCTGAATAATGGTTCATAGCAAGGGAATCAGGTCATACCTGAAGGATGGATCAATGAGTCTTTAAAAGTCTGGTCTGAAGGTACCTGGAAATACCGGGCGGGATAGCACTGGAATGACAATGGCTATGGTTATTACTGGTGGTCGATCCGTGCCGGAGAACATCGTTACTCACTGGCCTGGGGGTACGGTGGTCAACAGATCGCCCTTATTCCTGATATGAACATGATGATTGTACTCTTAGCAGAACCCTTACATGGTCAGCACGGACATAAACCGTGGAAGATCGAAAAAGGAAATCTCAACCTGGTTGCTGATTTTATTGAGAGTATACCTAGTGACTAAATAAAAAAAGCCGTGACACCTTTACGGCACCACGGCTATCTTGACTTTATACCCCGAAAAAGCCAACGTATAATGGGAGTTATGAAAGAACGTCTGTTGTTTTTTTCTTCACTCACAAGATGAGAAGAATTCAGATCAGTGTCGCTTAGAAGGGTCTAATCGGGGTTGGAATACCTTTAAGTAGATTAGCAGATCTTAAAGTACAAGGATCATATTCTGATCCATATTATCGGCTCCGATCCTTCAGTGTAGAGTAGAAACTGATGAAGGCAGATCCTACATTTAGCATCAGAAATACGATGACGGAAGACAGGCTGGTTTTAATAAATATGAACAAATAAGCCATCAGAAGTGTGACCATCAATATATAAGTGATCAGGAATTTAAACTGTTCATTCAGGTACAGAAGTATGGTGAGGTAAATTGCAGGCACAATATAGATAAGCAGCAGAATAAAAAAACTTTCATAAAAAATTATGCCGCATATTGCGTAAATCAGAAAAGCGATTGGCAGTAACCGAAGCTGCAGAATCAGCCTTCCACGTGTTTTACCCGGTTCCATAATCGTTAATACTGTATTTCTTAAGCAGATCAGCAGAAGCAGTCTCTAAGGCTTTCTGATTGGTCGCTTTAAGATTCACCGGAGGAGCAACTCCCGCTTTTTCAGCCTCCATCCACCGGTCAATACATAAACACCACCAGTCTCCCGCTTTCAAACCCGGAAATCCATATAAGGGTGCAGGACTGATGAGGTCATTACCCCTGCTCCGACTAAACTCCAAAAATTCTCTGGTCATACGGGCAGCTACGACATGCTTTCCGTGGTCATGAGGACCGGTACGGCAGTAACCATCACGGTAATTACCTGTGATCGGATCCAGGCTGCATAATTCCAGCTCGGTATCTGTTACATTCTTCTGTTTCACTGTTCTTTTTTGAATACAAATATGAACCGGGCGCCATTATCATTCAGGATCTCATAATCAGCTTTAAGCTGATTGGAAAGGGTTTTGATCAGATTCATTCCCAGTGAAGCTTTCATGTCCGTTTTACCGTTCGATGGTAATCCTACCCCGTCATCAGAGATAATGAGTTCGAGCTTATCCTGATCACGATCCTTGAAGTGTATCTCTATGGTACCCTCTTCTCTACCTATAAATGCATGCTTGAAACTATTTGTAAGAATCTCATTTACAAGCAGCCCGCAGGGTATAGCCTGAGTGATCGGAAGATTGATATCGTCCAGGTCCAGATCAATGTCCACATCCTTGGAATGGTCACTCATAGAACGGAATACTACATGCGTTAGATCTTTAAGATACTGAGCAATAGAAACCTGGGACAGATCCTCATTCTGATAGAGCTTTTCGTGTACGAGGGCTATGGAGTTCACTCTCATCTGAGAATCTCTCAGGATAGACTGAGCATTTTCATCGTTTGTATTATAGGACTGCAATTCCAGTAATCCGGTGATCACTGCAAGGTTATTCTTCACCCGGTGATGGATCTCGGCAAGCAATACTTCTTTTTCCCGCAGTGATTTTCTTACCTGTTTTTCTGCTTCGATACGATCGGTAATATCCACATACAAACCATAGATACCGACCGTTTTCCCTTCAACTATTACCGGAATGGCATAGATGATCACATCAACGACAGTTCCGTCCTTACGTTTTCTCCTTGAGGTAACTTCTGTAACCTGTATAGCCTCTGAAAGCTGTAAAGCATCATCCCAGTCCTGTTCCGGTACGATCACTTTATCCAGCTCAAGTCCTTTCAATTCCTCTTCCGTATATCCGAAGATCTTTTCAAAACCATGATTGATCATCTCCACTTCTTTATGCTCATTGAGGAGAGCAATTCCGATTGGAGAGGAATTAAAAAGACGACTGAATAAACCCTCGCGATGTTTTAAAGCGGCATCCGACTCCATCCTTTCTGAGACATCCCGCTCAATGATAATGTAGGCTTCGTTACCAAAATAATTACCTATGTTAACCAGAACATCTGTTGGAAAGACTTCACCGTTCTTCTTTTTACCCCAGCCTTTGTACTTAACAGGACGGGCATGAGCACGGGCTTTTACTTCTTCAAATTTCTTTTCATCGTATTTACCGGGAGCCGATAAGACTCGCATATGAGATCCTATCACTTCAGACCGGTCATATCCGTATGTAAGTTTCAACCCTTGATTAGCCTCTATGATCTTTCCTTTGTTATCCAGCAAATAAATAGCATCTGAAATGGAATTGAAAAGATCCTCATAGCTTTTCATGCTCCTCTGGGAATTGCGCATAGCTTTTTCCCGGTCGGTCACGTCATGAGTTAGTGAGTAAATGGAAACCACTTCCCCTTTTTCATCATAAAGGAAAGAATTATACCATTCACAATATATGATCTCACCGTCTTTTCTGATATTTCGGTTTACGATCGAAATCTGTTCTTCACCCAGTTCCAGCGTTTTTTTCATCTGTTGCTGAACTTTTTCGAGATCATGCGGATGAATGAATTTCTCCAGCAGCCGGTGGGCATTTACGGCTTCCTGTTCAGAATAGCCAAATAAATTCTCTGCCTGTTCGGACCATCGTATGATCCTCAGGTCAGTATCCCACTCGATCTCAGCCAGCGGGAAATTATCTATGTGGAGTTGAGTGGAAAGAACGGGTTTATTTTCAAATACCCCATTCACGTCGTGAGCCACTACCAGTTTGGCAGGCTTTCCTTTATAGTTGAAAAGATGTGCAGACAACTGAAAGAAGAGATCTCTCTGACCGGAGTCCTTAATGACCCATAGTTTTTCCGTGGTGTTATTGAATCTCACCTTTAATTCAGGTGCAATATCCCCCAGATTAACCCGCTTCCCAATGTCGTTTATACCCTTATTATATAGCTCTTTTCTTTTGAACCCGAGTATCTTCAGCGCTGCATCATTAGCGTCTAATATTTTTAGTGATGACTGATCACATACAAACATCGGCTGAAGATCGAAAAAGCTACTTCCCTTAGTTAACTTCATCAACGTCTTAGTAGTTTTTCATATGCGCTCGGAATATGCAATTTTATATTATGCCATTCCACTTAATACCTTGTTTTATTTCGTCTGCTTATGGAACAGAATTTTTTTATTTTACCAGCTTAATATTCAGAACTAACACTAAATGTCAGACGCCATAATTAAACTAACTCTTCCTGACGGAAGCTCAAGAGAATATCAAAAAGGCATAACCGGTAAAGAAGTAGCAGAATCTATATCCATGGGGCTTGCCCGCGCAGCATTAAGCGTTACGGTAAATGGAGACATTATAGATCTGGATCGACCAATCAACAATGACGGAGATATTACCATCAACACCTGGGATTCAGAAGATGGTAAGTATACCTTCTGGCACTCTTCCGCTCACTTACTGGCTGAAGCAGTCCAGGACCTCTACCCGGAAGCAAAATTTGGTATCGGTCCTCCTATTGAAAGCGGCTTCTATTATGATATCGACTTCGGGGATCAAAGTATTTCTCAGGACGATCTGACTAAAATTGAACAGAAGTTCCTTGAAAAGGCCCGAAACAAGAATGAGTTTGAACGCCGTGATGTGTCTAAAGATGAAGCACTTTCCTTTTATAAAGATCGCGGTAACGAATATAAAGTAGATCTGATCCAGGATCTTGAAGACGGCACAATCACTTTTTATGAGCAGGGAGATTTTACTGACCTATGCCGGGGACCCCACATTCCGAATACAGGGATAGTAAAGGCAATTAAGCTGACTAACCTGGCAGGCGCTTACTGGCGCGGAGATAATGACAGTAAGCAGCTGACACGCATATATGGCATCTCTTTTCCAAAACAGAAAATGTTGGAAGAGCATCTCAACATGCTTGAAGAAGCTAAAAAAAGAGATCACCGTAAGCTGGGTAAAGAGCTGGGCATTTACATGATCGATAAAATGATCGGCAGCGGGCTGCCAGTCTGGCTACCTAATGGTACCCGGCTTAGAAGGACGCTCGAATCCTTTCTCCGGGATGAACAATTTGAAAGAGGTTATAAAGAAGTGATCACTCCTCATATCGGGAATCTTGAATTATATAAAACCTCCGGACACTACCCTTATTATCAGGACTCACAGTATAATCCTATTGAAGTAGATGATGAGGAGTACATGCTTAAACCCATGAACTGCCCGCATCATCACAGGATTTATTCACATGAACTAAGAAGTTACCGGGATCTCCCCCTACGGCTTGCTGAATTCGGAACCGTATATCGCTATGAACAATCCGGAGAGCTCAGCGGACTATCACGTGTGCGAGGCTTTACCCAGGACGACGCTCATATTTACTGTACCCATGATCAGCTGAAGCAGGAGATCAAGCATACCATTGATCTGACCAATCATGTATTCGACACCTTCGGTATGCCGGTCGATATCCGTCTCTCCTTCCGTGATGATAATGACGAAAAATACGGCGGTGAAATAGAATTATGGGAAAGAGCCCAACAGGAGATCAGAGAAGTAGCTGACGAGATGGATCTGGATTATACTATTGCTCCCGGTGAAGCCAGTTTTTACGGACCCAAGATCGATTTTATTATTCGTGACGCTATTGGACGAAAATGGCAGCTGGGAACCGTTCAGGTCGATTATGTGATGCCCGAACGCTTTGACCTAACTTATGTAGGATCCGATAATGAAAAACATCGTCCGGTAATTATTCACCGTGCACCCTTTGGCTCAATGGAGCGGTTTACCAGTATTCTGATCGAACATTTTGCCGGAAACTTCCCCGTATGGCTATCCCCGGAACAAGTACGTGTTTTACCGATATCAGATGATCAGAACGATTATGCACAAAAATGTGCTCTACAATTAAAGGATAAAGGCATTCGAGTGGAAGTGGATGGTCGAAGTGAGCAGATCGGAGCTAAGATCCGTGAAGCAGAAACCAGTAAAGTTCCTTACATGCTTATCGTTGGTGCAAAAGAAGCAGAAGATGATACCGTATCCGTTCGCCGACATCGCAAAGGCGATATTGGAACTTTCAATTTTTCTGATTTTCTTTCTGACTTAACAGAAGAGATCGATTCTAAGGCTTTGCCTGAAGAAGACTAATTAATAAAGACTAACTAAAATAAGAGGTTACTATCGCAAGAAGAAACTTTAGAGGACGACCACGACAAGAAGACCGTCCTCGGGTAAATGATGAAATCAGAGCCGACCAGGTTCGGGTGATCAAGCCGGATGAAGGCCATGAGGTCACCACACTAGATCGTGCAATTCAAATTGCCGAACAATATAATCTTGATCTCGTTGAGGTTGCACCGGATGCAAGACCACCCGTCTGTAAGGTGATCGATTTCGGAAAGTACATGTACGAGAAAAAGAAAAAAGAGAAAGAAGCTAAAAAGAAGCAGCACACTGTTACGGTAAAAGAGCTTCGGTTTCGTCCTAATACGGATGATCACGATCTGGAATTCAAAACCCGTCACGCACGCGAGTTCCTCGAAGGTGGTGATAAAGTTAAAGCAACCGTTCAGTTCCGTGGACGTGATATGCTGTATACCGAAAAGGGAGAACTCCTCCTTCTTAAGCTTGCAAAGAGCCTGGAAGATGTTTCTAAGATCGAAACAAAACCCAATATGGAAGGCAGAAGAATGATCATGATGCTGACGCCATCAAAAAGCTGATCCTAAACGTTGATTCCCGCTTTTATTCTGCCTATTTTTCAAGTCTTTAATTTTTCACAAAAGTTGGTGGATTCCAATGCCAAAAATGAAAAGTAATAGTGGTGCTAAAAAGCGCTTTAAAGTTACCGGTAGCGGTAAAATTAAGCGTAAGAAAGCATTTAAGCGCCACATACTGACAAAGAAGAGCAGTAAAACGAAAAGACAACTCGGTAAAGACACCATCGTCGACAAGTCGAATGAAAAGGCTGTCAAAGAGTTGATCCCTTATAAATTTTAACTTCTAAACATATACAAAAATGCCACGTTCAAGAAACTTAGTGGCTTCCCGTCGCCGTCGCCGTAAGATTTTAAAAATGGCGAAAGGCTACTGGGGCAAACGTAAAAATGTTTACACCATATCCAAGAATGCGGTTGAGAAAGGTCTTCAGTACCAATACCGTGATCGTAAGGTCCGTAAAAGAACCTTCCGCAGACTTTGGATCGTCCGTATCAATGCAGCAGCACGACTGAACGGTACTACTTATTCTCGTCTTATCAGCGCTATGAAAGACAAGGATATGGAGATCAACCGTAAGGTTCTGGCTGACCTCGCAGTTCATGATCCGGACACGTTTGCTGCCATCGTGAAGGAAGCCACAGCTTAAAAGCTATTTTAGCTTATATAACCGGTAGATCTTATTGAGTAAGGTTTACCGGTTTTTTTATTTTAGGCCATATCTATTTACCCTTTAAAAACACAGATACTGTATGCTTGAGGATATCAAAACCCTCTTAGATGAGATCAGCTCCTACTCTATTCAGAATGAGGAAGAACTGGAAGAGTACCGCCTCGAATTTCTTTCCCGTAACGGAAAGGTCCAGACCATGTTCAAACAGCTTGGACAAGTTCCAAAGGAGGAACGTGCCGCGGTTGGTAAGGCTATGAATGAAGCAAAAAATACCGCACAAACCATCTTTGATGAGGCTAAAGCTGCACTGGAAAAACAGGTTACCCGCAATTTGAGTGCTAAAGATGATCTCTCCCTCACTCCTCCTGAGATGCCGCTGGGATCACTTCATCCTCTTACCCAGACCCTGAATGAGATGAAACAGATCTTTTATCGCCTGGGCTTTACCATAGCGCACGGCCCGGAGATCGAAGATGACTTTCATAATTTTACGGCCTTAAATTTCCCTCCGAATCATCCTGCAAGAGATGAACAGGATACCTTCTTCATCCGCAAGAGTGATGACCCCAAAGTGGATGATCTGGTTTTACGTACTCATACATCTCCGGTTCAGATCCGTTTGATGGAGAATCAAAAACCACCTATTCGGTCTATCATGCCGGGAAGAGTTTACAGGAACGAAGCAGTCTCGCCTAAGTCCTATTTTCTTTTCCATCAGGTTGAGGCATTATATGTAGATGAGAATGTAAGTGTAGCTGATCTTAAAGAGACGCTTATTACCTTTGTCAAGTTAATGTTCGGCTCAGATGTGAAATACCGGTTGCGTCCCGGTTTTTTCCCTTTTACAGAGCCCAGCCTGGAAATGGATATCTGGTGGGATCAGGGAGGAAACTCCAAAGGTAAATGGCTGGAAATACTGGGAGCCGGAATGGTTGACCCAAACGTTTTTGATGCCGCAGGTATTGATTCAGAAAAATATACCGGTTTCGCCTGGGGTATGGGAGTTGAACGAATCGCGATCCTTCGACACGAGATCGATGATATCCGCACATTCTATGACAATGACATCCGCTTCTTAGAACAATTCACTTAATCTATTTTTGAGTATTAATGAAAGTATCCTATAACTGGCTTAAAGAATTTGTAGATCCGGGATTAAATCCGGAAGAACTGGCCGACAAACTGACCCTTATCGGTCTTGAAGTTGAAGAAATTGAATCTTTTGGAAGCAGTCTGGACGGTGTGATCGTAGGTGAGGTGCTGGAAGTAGTGCCCCACCCTAATGCAGATCGTCTTCAACTCTGCCAGGTTGACCTTGGAGAAGAGAAAAAACAGATCGTCTGTGGTGCTAAAAATGTAGCAGCCGGCCAGAAAGTACCGGTTGCAACCGTAGGATCCACTCTTCCTATAAAACTTGATAACGGTGATCTGTTAACCATCAAAAAAGCCAAACTTCGTGGTGAAGTATCAGAAGGTATGATCTGTGCGGAGGATGAACTCGGCATTGGCACTGATCATGCCGGTATTATGGTGCTTGATGAAGATCTTAAAATTGGCACTCCCGTCTCTGAGATCTTTGACCTGTATGAAGATACCGTCATTGACATAGCCATTACACCCAACCGGCCCGATGCTACCTGCCATCTCGGTGTGGCACGTGATGCCGCTGCAGCACTGAATAAAGAGTTTCGCTATGAGCCTGCTGAATTAAAGGGCAAGGTCGTGGAAAAGTCAGACGATATCAGTATAGAGATCAACAGCCCGGATAAATGTCACCGTTACTCGGGGATCCTGATCAAAGGGATCACCATAGATGAATCACCTGCATGGCTTCAGAATAAATTAAAGGCAATCGGAGTCCGGCCGGTTAATAATGTGGTGGATGCCACCAATTATGTCATGTTTGAACTGGGTCAGCCCCTGCATGCTTTTGATTACAACCAGATCGCAGGGAAAAAGATCGTTGTGACAGATTTCGATGAAGAAATAGAATTTGAGACCCTTGATCATGTGAATCGTAAGTGTGCTCCAGGCACACTCTTTATTTGTGACGGAGAAAAACCCGTTGCAATTGCAGGAGTAATGGGAGGCCTTAATTCTGAGGTGAGTGATGATACCAACTGTATATTGATCGAATCGGCTTATTTTGATCCGGGTTCAGTCCGTAAAACAGCTAAGGAACAAAGTCTTCAGACAGACGCCTCTTATCGATTTGAACGCGGGATCGATCCTACTATTCAGGCAATAGCTGCACAACGTGCTGCAGATCTTATCATTGAGATTGCCGGCGGTCAACAATCGGATGAGATCATTGACATACACCCGGTTAAAACGGAGGTTAAAAAAGTAAACCTGAGGATCGGCCAGTTGAACCGTTTGTTGGGCACCGAGTTTTCTGTTGAGGAGACTCTGAAGATACTTGACGGACTTGAGCTGGAAGTGATAAGCAAGTCAGATAAAGATATTACTTTCCATATCCCTCCTTTCCGTCCTGATCTTGAGCGTGAAGTTGACCTGATCGAAGAGGTCGGAAGACTTTATGACTACAATAATATTGAGTCTCCTTCTCACGGAATCTATGTATCCACCGATGCATTCAGTGATTGGGAAATACTCATGGAAAAGATACGGACCATTAGTCTTCAGCTTGGTTTCAGAGAGATCTATACCAACTCACTTATCTCTGAGAAAGAGGCATCCAGTTTTGGCGATCTGAGGAATATGATCCCTACTCTCAATCCTCTCACCAAAGATATGAGTACGCTGAGACCATCTCTGTTGCATGGTTTTCTGAAATCGGCCTCCTATAACTTTAATCGTAAGGCTGAGAGTGTTCGGTTCTTCGAGATCGGTAATGTATTCTGGGCAAGTGAGGATCATAGTTATCATACCGGAATACGAGAAGAGACTCATCTTCTAATGGGATTATCCGGAGCTAAGCATAAAGAACACTGGTCAGGCGAACGAACCCTGTATTCAGCTTTTGACCTGAAATCTGCACTATACGGACTGTTCGAAAAACTGGGGATCAAAGATCGCATAAAGGAAGAAAGCAAAGATCAGGACACCCTGCTGCTGAAAATGGGTAAATCAGAAGTAGGCAGATTATTCCGTGTTTCTGATGATCTGAAGAAAACCTACGACTTTGATAACGAAGCTTATGCTGCTGAGTTATCATTGAGTCTTATAGCAAAAGCACTGGAAGATATTCCGGAAAGAAAATTCTCACCGGTTCCGAAGTTCCCGGCATTCGATTACGATTTTGCTGTGATCGTTGAACAGGAAGTTGCTGCGACCGATCTGCTTAGCAATATTCGTAATAAAGCAGGTAATACATTACATAGCCTCGATATTTTTGATGTGTTTGAGGGGGACTCGATCGGCAAAGGAAAGAAGAGTCTGGCATTCCGCCTGAGCTTTCTCGATCCCAACAAGACATTGAACATCAAAGAAATAGAACCTATTATTAATCGTATTGTTAATTCACTTGAAAAAGATTATTCTGCAAAACTAAGATCATAAAGCTTAAGGCTCATGAATCAATTTGCACAACAAAGCGATCAGTTCAGAAGACTCCTGAGTGAAGTCAGCGAAGAAGTGGCCTCTCTTAAGGCGGAGATCCGTGAGCTGAAGAGAGAAAATTCCGGACTCAAGACCAAACTGGAAGAAGAAAGAGATAAACAAACCGATATCTTTTCAGCGATCAGTGAATCAGAACGTCTGGCCATCCGGCAACAGATAAAGGGAATGATCAGTAAAATCGATAATCATTTAGGTGACTCCCATGAAATCGATTAAGGTTAATATACTCGGGCGACAGTATCCTCTTAAAGTCGAGGAATCCGAAGAAGAAGCAATGATCCGTATATGCAAGTATGTGGATGACCGCTTTCAGGAATACCGGCAACAGCTGGTAAAACAGCCCGAATCAACCGTGATGGTATTGGCAGCATTATCCATTGCAGAAGAATTATTTGAAGCTAAAAGAAAGAGCTCAGACCTTGAAAATAATGACACCCTGGTCATGGAAAGAGTTAATCATAGTCTGGAAAAGCTGCTTTCAGAAATCAGAGAATAAGGAGTAAATTTTGGCTGATACCATCAGCGTTTTTTTTGTTGGAGATGTAGTCGGTGATCCCGGCATTGATAGCGTTAATACCCTGCTTCCTCCTCTTATCAAAAAGTATGAAAGTGATTTCGTGATCATCAACGGAGAGAATTCTCATGAAGGTCACGGGATCAATCGACATATCATCAAGAACTTTCACAATCTGGGCGCACATGTTGTTACCGGAGGTGACCATTCCTTTGACAAGTGGAAAGTCTTCGATTATATGAGAAAGGACAACCGGATCCTTCGTCCACTGAATTATCCCAAAGGTAATGCCGGTTTCGGTTACGGCATCTATGATATACCGGGCACAGATTTTAAGATGGGAGTTCTGAATATCCAGGGAAGAACATTCATGAAAGCCATTGACGATCCCTTTAGTACTGCAGAATGGGCACTGGAAAGAATGAGAGAAGAAACAAACCTGATCTTTGTGGACTTTCACGCCGAAGCAACAGCTGAAAAAATGTCGATGGGCTGGCATATTGATGGCAAAGCCTCGGTCATGGTAGGTACTCATACTCACATTCCAACTAATGATGCAAGAATTTTACCACAGGGTACCGGATACATTACTGATGCCGGTATGACCGGGTCCTTTAATTCCGTGATCGGAATGGATAAGAAAGTGGCTATTAAAAGATTTATGACAGGAGTACATCAGAAATATCAGCCGGCCAAGGGTAATAATCACCTTTGCGGTGTATTTGCGCGCTTAGATACGGAAACCGGCAAATGTGTACATATAGAATCTGTTATTTACCCCGAATTTAATCAGTCAGAAAGTTAACATGAATAAAGCAGCGGTTCTAAACGCTACTGATCTTTATAAGACCTTTCCAGGGAACTCAGAACACGGGGAACTAAAAGTTCTTCAGGGAGTCTCTCTGGATCTTTATCCTGCAGAGATCACTTCTATTGTGGGATCCAGCGGCTCAGGTAAAAGTACTCTTTTGCATATTCTTGGGGGACTGGATTCTGCTGACAGTGGCCATGTATACTGGAATGACAAAGATATTTCAGGCATGAGTCAGGATAAGATAGCTGACCTCAGAAATAAGAATATTGGTTTTGTATTCCAGTTCCATCATTTGCTACCGGAATTCACTGCCCAGGAAAACGTTGCCATGCCAGCTATGATCGGGGGACAGTCTTCCGATGAAGCAATGAGGAAAGCTTTATTTCTGCTGGAACGCTTTGGAATTGAAGACAGGCGCGACCATCGCCCTGCTCAGCTTTCAGGGGGAGAGCAACAGCGGGTATCTATGGCCAGAGCACTGGTCAACGATCCGCGTGTGATCCTTGCTGATGAACCAACCGGAAATCTGGATGACAAGAATACCAAAGTGATACTGGACCTGCTTTTCGAGCTTACACAGACCGATGATCTGTCCGTTTTACTTATCACTCATGAAATGGACATTGCTGACCGGTCAGACCGCATCATGGAATTAAAAAACGGGGTTTTACATCCACATTAACGTTTTGGTAAAAGCTAAAACAATCCTATTTTTCAGCCCCTAAAAATTTGATACTACATTAACAGAAAGAAATGTCAAAAAGACGACTATCCAAAGAAGAGCTCGAAAGCGATCCGCTGATCGAGAATTATACCAAAGCCGTAAATTATTACCAGACACATAAACCAACGATACTGGCTGCAGTGATCGGGATCGTTGTAGTAGTCGGCAGCCTGATCGGATATAATTACTATTCCGAGCAGCAGGAACTTGAAGCACAGAATTTACTGGCTACTGCAGAATCCTATTACAATCAGGGTGACTACGACAAAGCGCTTAATGGAGATTCATTTGAACTTACTTATGGATTTGCCCAGATCGCTAATGATTATTCCGGAACCCATGCAGGCAATCTGGCAACTTATTATGCAGCAGTAAGTGCATACAGACTTGGCAATGTTGAAGAAGCTATTTCTTTCTTCAACAATTTTGAAGTACCCAGAGGTATACTAGGTGTGGGTCCTCTCACCTTCCATGCTAAACTGCTGGATGAGAATGAACAGAATGAGCTGTCCTCAACCATGTATCTTAAAGCTGCAGAGTGGGATGTCAATGACAATACCACTCCATATAACCTCTTAAAGGCAGCACAGGCTTCCTATGAAGCAGGTAATTACGATGATGCCTCTGATATTGCTACTCGCGTGATCCGTGAGTATCCTCAGAGCCCGGAGATCGCAGATGCACAGAAGCTTTTAGGTATGCTTGCAGCTCTCTGATCACTGCTCGACATTTTTGATTACTAAAGCTCTGCCCATCCGCAGGGCTTTTTTTGTAGCGAAGAAATAATAACAAATAATAGAGGCCAGGGATAAAGGAACAACGATAATATCGGAAGCCTGAGTACAATTTGAATAACCCGGGAATTATTACTCTTCATTCAGCTCAGTAATGATCTCCTGAAGTCTGATCTTAAAATTCTCATAATACTGACCGGTTGCAGGTCCCGTAAAATAACTGTGGACATACCGGGCATACCCTTCCTTATCAAGAATGACCAGGGTCGGAAATGCCAGAATTTTGTCCATAAAGGGAAAGGCTTCAGCAGCCTCCTCTTTATTTAGTCTTCCACCCAATAACACCGGATAGTCGATATTCATCTTATCCTTATAGTAGCTGATCCTTCGTTTTCCGTACTCTTCGGAATAATTTGCTTCATAATTTACCGCAAGGATCTCTACACCCTCATTCTTCCACTGATCATAATTCGCAGTTAGATATTTGGTCTGATCCCAGCTATTCGGGCACCAGGTACCGAATATTTGCACCATCAGCACCTTTCCTCTGTAATCCGCTGTCTCAATACTATTGCCATTCATACTAAATGATGAAAGATCTGGTCGGGTTTTCTTATCACTCAGATCAATGATTCCAAAAGCATCCCTGATCTTATGTTCTCCTTCGGTTTCCTGCTTCCATTTTTCGGAATATCCTTCCTCAAAAAGTATACTGCCGGACCAAAGTCCTTCTTCTTTATTAGCTGTAATAAGAAAAGCATGAACTCCGTCAAAAGATGACATGGTCAGAGAATCGCCCTCGATCTTTCCTTCAAAATAGCGGAAATCACTGAGTTCAGATAATATGGTTCCGCTCACCCGGTTTTCATTCTGTTTCATCAAAGCAACAGCCGGGTATGCATTATCGCGGTCATACCTTATCAGTAGGTCCATTTTTTCAGGTATTTCAGCGGCGCCACTCTTCTCGCTCACTTCATACCGTGGCTTTCCATAAACAGCAGTAAACGGTACAGAGGATCCACGATAATGCTTTATGAGTGTACCACTCATAGAGTCACCACGAACTTCCGCCTGAAGCGTAATATCAAATGCGAACATAGGCACTATCAGACTATCTCTCCTTATTACTGCGTCAGAAATTATGGCTCGGTCCTCACCATTTATGATCGTAACCTGAACGGAGTCTGAGTTTCCGATCCTGTATATCTCAAAATTAAATGGGACTTCTGCATCGGAATAATGTATCACCCCTTTCCAGGACCCATGTTGAAGGGCCTCTTTGGAATCATTGCACTGACTAGCAGTCAAGAGTAATGTGAATAATATCAGAACTTTAAGGTAGTTGTGCATGTAATTAATTTTTGTTTTTCTCTTCTATCCATTTACTCATGAACATAGTCGAACGGTTTGCGTTGAACCGTAAAAGTTGCCCGATCAGATTCCTGCTCCGATGTGATCGTACATTATGATGAAGATATTTCAATTTTTCTGCAAAGGACTGAAAATAGTCGTCTTTTAAGAAATGATTATTGATCAAAGGCCTGCATTTACCGGATGCTTCAACCCATTTCTCCTGATCAATATATAACTGAACTGCTTTTTGAGCGAGCTCAGAGGGAGAATCGGAGATCGCTCCTGGCCATCCTGGATCCTGACTGTTAATTCCTTCGGCACCAATACTCGTGGTCACTGCCGGTATTCCAACATTAAATGCACTCAGGAATTTTCCTTTGATACCGGCTCCGAACCTTAATGGGGCGAGCATGAGTCTGTGTTTTTGAAGTACCTGATCAAGATCGTCTGCCCTGCCATGTATATGAAATCCTTTTTCGGGTTGATCTAACTGCATATCTTTTTCGGCAGGATAGGAACCATAAACATGCATCTGTGCATCCGGTAGTTGTTGCCTTATCAGAGGCCAGACCTTCTCATACAGATATTGTACTGAATCCCGGTTTGGTGGATGTCTGAAATTTCCGATGGTAAAGAATCCATTTCTCTTTCCGAATGCTGGAGCGAATGCGGTATTTATTGCATCATATACAATCGGAATGTACTGAAGCAGTTCTTCCGGTACCCTTAAGTGTTTTAAGATATCCATTTCTGCTGTGGATATGATCATACTAAGATCACACCGAAAGATACTGCTAAGCTCCCTCATTGCGATATCCAGATTCAGATAATCTGTAATATTCTCTTGTGTGGCAAATTGCTCTTTTCTCATTCTTCTTCCTTCCCGCATGAAGTGCAGGTCCTCCGTATCCAGGATCTGAATGGCATTCGGACATTGATCGGTTACCCTCCATCCATACTGCTCTTCTGTCATAAAGCGATCATAAATAACCATATCAGGGTTCATTGAGGAGATCAGATCATCAAAACTTACGTTGTTGATCTCCACCCGAACACACCTCACATCCAGTGATTCTAAGTCATAGCTATGATCACTCATTGATGCAGAACTTCCAAAGATGAGTTCAGCGCCTTCAGATCTAAGAAAAGTTATAAGCTGTATCATTCGTAATCCGGCAGCTGATGAATTGGGTTCCGGCCACACGGTACCGATAATAAATATCTTTTTATCGCTTAAAATCATGGCTGATTATACGGAAATGATTTGAGAGTCCTGATCCCTGATCAACAGGCAATGAACAGATGGTGCCGTTTTTAAAGTGAATGACTTAGTTTTTCAAGGGCATAGTAATAACATCCCAGACTAATGCCTTCACTGCTACCAAGTCTGCTTAATCCAACCGGGATCTTCTTTTCTTTAAGATAAGTGACCTCCCGATTTGAACCGGGGATTGTAGCTGTCCCTTGTACCGGTTTTAGAAATTTCTTAAAAAAATATTCCTTCTCTGTATTATAATATTTTTGAACTGATCTACTGAACCTTTTGCCGCTTAATGAATTAAAGAATCCATTCAACTCATCAAACATGCTCTTGCTGAAGACCGGATATGCTCCGCTTAACCCTCCTCCAATTACGATTACCCCGTCAACAATTGCATTAATATGAGCGAGCGAATCTCCCAGAATCTCTCCATATCTATACCAGGTTTCAACCGCTGCTTCTCTGGATCCTTCTTCTTTATCAGTCGCTATCCTGTAAATTTCATCCGGATACGGTGCTTTTGCCGGATCCATATGGATCTGCTCTGCATACATTCGCCGTACTGCCCTGATACTAAGGATATCTTCTACATTGGTATAACTGAATACTTTATTCCTGAAAAGCCATGCTTCTGAAGCAGTACCGGTATCTCCTTTCAATATTTTACCGTCAACGACCACCCCTGCTCCAAAACCGGTTCCCAGGGTAACTGAAACCAGATTTTTGTACTGCCTTTGAGAACCAGCATTTCGCAGTTGCGTATTGATCCAGGGAAGATATCCTGCCCGGGCTTCCCCCAGCGCAAACATGTCTCCATCATTGTTAATAAAGACCGGAATGTTAAAGTGATGCTCCAGATATGGTCCTAAAGCTACATTCCCATTAAAGGCGGGTAAATTCTGCAGGTCACCTATGACTCCGGATTCATAATCAGCCGGCCCCGGGAAGGCAAAACTGATGGCATTCGCGTGTTCATCAAACTGATCTGAAACTTCATTAAACCCCGATACCAATGCCTTTAGAAAAAGATCCAGATCATCGGGCGGTGTAGCAGCCGTTATCGGTTTTCCTGCCAGTTCGCCATCCTTCACAGCCGAAAAGACGAGATTTGTTCCTCCGGCATCAAGAGTCAGGATCAAACACATTGTGAATTATCAATTTCGATTTAATAGATAAAAGCATATCGCCATGCCACATATGCGATGTTCATGGTTCAATACGCACGGCTCAAGTCTTTGAAATTACATATTCCTTCTGTACTGTCCACCGACTTCATAAAGTGCCTGAGAGATCTGACCCAGTGAAGCCACCTTTACGGTCTCCATCAATTCTTCGAATAGATTACCATTTTGCCGGGCTACTTCTTTCAGCCTGTTAATTGCTTCTTCAGCCTCAGACTCATTACGTTTCCAGAATGCTTCAAGGTTATTGATCTGTTGACGCTTTTCCTCTTCGGTGGAACGTATCAGCTCGATCGGCTTTTGTTCCTCATCTTCGTTTTCAGACTGAAAAGTGTTTACACCGATGATAGGTAGTTCACCGGTATGCTTCTTCGTTTCATAATAAAGGCTTTCATCCTGTATCTTACCACGCTGATACATACTCTCCATTGCCCCGAGTACTCCGCCTCGCTCAGTGATACGATCGAACTCGGTAAGTATGGCTTCTTCAACCAGATCAGTAAGCTCCTCGATAAAATAAGAACCCTGATTAATGTTCTCATTTTTGGTTGTACCCATTTCCTTATTAATGATCATCTGAATGGCCAGGGCACGGCGGACAGATTCCTCTGTTGGCGTTGTGATAGCCTCATCGTAAGCATTGGTGTGCAATGAGTTACAATTATCATATATCGCCATCAGAGCCTGAAGTGTGGTTCTGATATCATTAAACTGTATTTCCTTTGCGTGCAGCGAACGACCACTGGTCTGGATATGGTACTTCAGCTTTTGAGAACGATCGTTAGCATCATAACGATTCTTCATTGCGACAGCCCAGATCCTTCTGGCCACTCTACCGATCACAGCATATTCCGGATCCAGACCATTACTGAAGAAGAATGAAAGGTTATGTGCAAAATCGTCAATATTCAATCCTCTCGCGAGATAATACTCTACATAGGTAAAACCATTAGCCAAAGTGAAAGCGGCCTGTGTGATCGGATTTGCACCCGCCTCAGCGATATGATAACCTGATATCGATACGGAATAATAGTTTCTTACTTTTTTCTCGGTAAAGTAAGACTGAATGTCACCCATCATCTTTAATGCAAATTCAGTACTGAAAATACAGGTATTTTGTGCCTGGTCTTCTTTCAGGATATCTGCCTGAACGGTTCCCCGTACTACGGATAGAGCTTCCGATTTGATCTTTTCATACACTTCCGGATCCACCAGCTCATCTCCGGTTATCCCCAGAAGACCTAAACCAAATTCATTGTTACCTTCGGGAATCTCATTGGTATAAACAGGCTGGTCCACCCCTCTTTTTTCAAAGTAAGCCTTCATTTTCTTTTGAGCCTGCTTCCATTTACCCTCTTCCTTCAGATAGCGTTCTACTTCCTGGTCGATCACAGTATTCATGAACATGGCCAAGATCATAGGTGCCGGACCATTAATCGTCATGGATACGGAAGTTGTCGGAGCAGTGAGCTCAAAACCTGAATAAAGCTTTTTCATGTCATCCAGGTTGCAAATGCTTACCCCTGAATTACCGATCTTACCATAAATATCGGGGCGGTAACCGGGATCTTCTCCGTACAGTGTTACGGAATCGAATGCAGTGGAAAGACGTGCAGCAGGCATTCCTTCACTGACATAATGAAATCTCTTATTGGTTCTTTCCGGAGTCCCCTCGCCTGCAAACATTCGGGTCGGATCTTCTCCCTCACGCTTAAATGGAAATACTCCGGCGGTGTAAGGGAAATAACCCGGGATATTTTCTTTAAGGGCAAACTTAAGTCTTTCTCCGGCATTCTTGGTTTTCGGTAATGCCACGCGGGGAATTTTAATTCCGCTTAGTGATTCCCGGAACAATTTATTCTTTATGACTTTATTTCGGATCTTCACATCAAAGGAATCCTGTTGATACTGATCAAACAGGTCATCCCAGTTTTCAAGTATGGATTTAGGCAGTGCATCCAGCTTTGAAAGCCAGTGATCTTTCATGGCTCCAAGATTCTCCGCCATGACTTCTTTCTGATCAGGATCCCATTTATCCAGCTGTTCTATTGTACCGGATACCTGATCCAGCTTACTGGCGATCTCTACCTGTTCTTCTGCCCAAGCATGATAATCTCTTACACTTTCTGAGATCTCAGACAGATAACGAACTCTTTTGCCCGGAATAATAGCCTGGGCGTTCAGATCCTCTGCGGGACCAGATTGATCATAAATAACGGTCTCCCAACCGATTTCATAGTTTTCATTAATCCGGTCTACAATTGCTTTAAACAGTCTGTTAACTCCTTCATCATTGAATTGAGCAGCAATAGTAGGATAAACCGGCATTTCTTCCGGCTTTAGATCCCAGCTTCCTCTGTTGCGGATCATCTGCTTCCTGATGTCTCTTAAGGCGTCCAGAGAGCCCTTTTTCTCAAATTTGTTCAGTACAACCAGATCCGCCAGATCAAGCATGTTGATCTTCTCAAGCTGAGTAGCGGCACCGTATTCACTGGTCATCACATAAATTGGTATATCCGTTAATTCAACGATCTCTGTGCCACTCTGACCAATACCGCTGGTTTCCACAATGATCAGGTCAAAACCTGCAGATTTATATAATTCAATAGCCGCATTAAGTGACTTTGATGTAGAACGGTTGGATGCCCTGGTTGCCATGGATCGCATAAACACCCGCTCAGTATCAATGCTGTTCATCCGGATTCGGTCTCCGAGTAATGCTCCACCGGTCTTAACCTTTGAGGGATCAACGGAGATAATGCCGATCTTAAGATCTTTAAATTCGGTCAGAAATCGTCTGACCAGTTCATCTGTAAGAGAACTTTTACCAGCCCCTCCGGTACCGGTAATACCAACTAATGGAATGATTTTATTATCAGGTGATATTGTTAAATCACTATCTGCCTTTAATTTACCTTCTTCATACCGAATTAATTCCGTATGATCATTTTCAATAGCTGTCAGGGTTCTCGCCAATTCTGCGACTTCACTGCTACTGATCTTTTTCAGGTTCGGTTTCGCGATCTCAACGGGGTCATAATCACATTCCTCAAGCATGAAATTGATCATGCCCTGTAGACCCATTTTAGCTCCATCCTCTACACTAAATATGCGGGTTACACCGGCTTCATGCAGTTCATCAATTTCATCCTGCACGATCACACCACCACCTCCTCCAAATACTTTGATATGTGCTGCACCGTTTTCACGAAGCAATTCGATCATATACTTAAAATACTCTACATGCCCTCCCTGGTAAGAACTGATCGCGATCCCCTGCACATCTTCCTGGATTGCGCAATTGACGATCTCATGTACAGAACGGTTATGCCCTAGGTGAATCACCTCTGCTCCACTGCTTTGGAGGATCCTGCGCATTATGTTTATACTGGCATCGTGGCCATCAAAAAGACTTGCTGCAGTGACAAAGCGGATCTTATGTTTTGACTTGTAGGGTTCCTGAGCATGCTGAGCGGTACTCTGCTGCTTTTTTTCGTCTGTCTTGGCTGTAGTTTTTACCGTCATGAAGAACTTATTCTGTTTTTGTGAAAGCGGTTCCAAAAGATAATGAAATCATCGGGATATTGTAATCCACGATTGTAAAAGCTCTAACCGTTCAGGAGATTATAAAATTCAGGAAGAAGCCCTTTCTTCTCTGTCTTTTTTATCCCGGGTGAGATCACTTTTTTGCACGATAGTACGATAAGGAAACGGGATCTCTATTCCCTGTGCATCAAATTCCTTTTTAATACTCTCTAAAAGGTCGCATCCCAATTCGAATGCTTTGGGAGGGTCGTCTGCCCATGCCCAGGCCCTCAGGTTCACAGAAAAATCACTCAACATGACCACTCTGACCGGTACTCTTGGGACTCCGGCTTCAATATCATCTTCTGACCGGACATCGATGGAATATTTATGGGAGAGAACCTCCTGAGCCATGATCTCTTTAGCCAGATCAATATCGGAATCATAACTGATGCTCAGATCGATCCATTTACAGATCTTGTCATCTTCGTAATTAGAATTAATGAGTACCTCATTGCTAATCACGGAATTAGGAATGATGATCCTTTTGTTCTCAAAATTACGGATCACAGTATGCCTCAGATTGATGTCTTCCACCACTCCAACCAGATCTGTCCGTACCTGAATTCGGTCCGTGATCTTATATGGCTTAAAAATAACGATGAATAATCCGCCAATAATGTTTGACAAAGCCTGCTGGGAGGCAAAACCAACAGCTACGGCAAGCAAACCGGCACCTGCAAGTAAGGATCCGGCGATAACCCGGAATTGTGGGATCATATATATAGCAAAACTAAAGCCGGCTATATAAATAAGTACCACTATTGAACGCCTTAAGAACAGCATACTTGTGAGTCCGGACTCATCATTCTGCTCGCGGTATTTTACAACCAGTACCTTGAAGAGCCGTGAAACAACCGAAGCGGTAATAATAGTTAGGGCTATTATCACTCCAATAATTAAGGGTAACTGATATATCTCGGGGATGTACTGGGAAATTAAATCATTCATATCAATTAAAAGATAGTCTGATTGTTGAAGTAAAACCATTTTCTATCGTTACAGGAAACTGAACATAATATTTTTCCGGGGGTGAATATGGAACCACAGTACCGGAATCCCATTCCTGGTTATCATTATCGTCCCTGAAAACGATCAGGCGATACTTTAAAGGTGCTAATCCGCTTAATAATAGTGTACGACTAAAAGATTCCTCTCTTAAGATCTGCCCACCTTCGTCTTCCAGGATCACGTCATATACGCTGGTTGAATCGGCTCCGGACAGAATCAGTTCTATTGCACCGTAATCGGTAGAATCCCAGATTTCCGGGGTAAATGGATTTCGTTTTCTGGTAGCAGGATCCCATACCTGGAACTGATAATCTATATCACGGATCCACTCTCCCTGTGGACTGATAATAAGTTTATTCCTCAACGTATCCAGACCAGGCCAGTCTTTAAATGCTACATCTCCTTCAATGATAACGGTCGAATCTATGATCTCTGGCTGAGTTACGGGAGCAGCAAATGTGATCACAAGAGAATCTCTGAGATCGATCTCACGGCTGTTAATACCGATCAACCGTTGAAATGTAGTATCCTGCTGTGCAGATCCATTGAACTCTAATTTATTTTCTTTCAACGTATTACCACTTTCATCTTCAAAACCTCTTAAATAAATACTGAAGCTCATACTTTCAATGAGTTCTTTCTCAGTCTGAGCAAACAGAACAAAAGGGTCTTCAGGTGAAGGATAGAGTAAATAAGCTTTTGACCAAAGATTTCCGGATGAATCGGATATGCTGATCTCATTATCTGGAAGCACACGAATGCCCTCGCTGAACCTCAGCCTCATTCGCCGTTTCGAAAGCAACCCTACCCCCTGTAACTCAGGAGAAAGAGTATCTCTCTGTGCAACATAGATCGTATTCAGAGTATCTGTGATTTCCTCTTCGATCTGTACCATTTCTTTGTCAAAAGGATAAGCACTTTCGTTTTGAGGATCCCAGGTATTATTTCTGTTTCGGTCATCAACCAGTAAAGCCCGGTAATTACCTTCTTTGAGGTATGAAAAACTATACCTTCCGGAAGTATCCGTCTGTGCTTTATAGTTTGCTCTTTCTTCTAAATTAAAGGGTTCTCTATAAAGAAAAACAGTCCTCTCAGAAAGAGAGCTCCCATCACGGGCAGAAAGAATACGTCCGGTCAGGGCACCGCTATCGATCCGGTCTCCTGTTGATATCGCCATAGAATAAGGCTTGCCGAGTTTATTTCCTCTGGTATCGGATATCTGAGGGCCGAGAGTGATGATCAGGGTTGTTGAGTCCGGTAATTCATCCTCAAAAGTGATGCTAAGCCGTGTTCTCTTCCATTTAAGGCTGAAATCAAAGCCTAGGTCAGGCTCTACAGATATGGCGGAGGCAACTGAAGAGCGATTTATGTATTCAGAGAATTCAATATCAAATCTTCGGCCATCAAAATTTACTGTACCGGTTTCAGGTTCGGTATTAGTGATATCCGGTGCCTGGGTATCCCTGGGCCCTCCTGTGGGAGGCATCGGATTGGCACAGGATGATAGTACCATTATTCCGGTTAGCACGATAATGTGATACAACAAATACTTTTTCTTCACGTACTTTTAATCGAATTTTGACAACTTAGCGGCGTAATATACTTAACTATAGGGCTGTACTAAACCACAAATTACTTCATTGTCTGATAAGGGTATCAAAACGACCATTCTATTCTTTTTTGCTGTTCTGTTGCTGAGCGGTTGTCATGCTTATATACTTGATGATGCACAGGGAGATCTGCGTACCGCATTCAGCAATGGTGACATGGAGAGGTCACAAAAGCTTCTCAACAAATTCAAAGATAAAGACATATACCGGTCTAAAGATCAGGTCCTTTTTAATCTTGAGGGTGGAATGATACATCACTTTTCCGGTAACTATGACAGCAGTTTTACTTATTTATCAGAGGCCGAAAGGCTGATCGAGGATAATTACACCAAGAGTATCAGCCGGGGTATTTCATCTATGCTGATCAATGACACAAAGCTGGTATATGATGGTGAACCCTATGAAGATATCTATATCAACGCCTTTAATGCGCTTAATTTTATCCACCAGGGAGACTTTCAGGGTGCACTTGTTGAGACTCGCAGGATGACCTTTAAACTGGAGCAAATGGATATCAGGATCAAAGGTATTGCTGATGCTTTTTCAAAAAGTGATTCTACCGGAAGCCTGGACTGGAGTCCTGGTACAGTGAATGTACAGAACAGTGCAATGGCTCATTATTTATCAGCGGTGATCTATGCAAAACTGGGTCGGTTTGATGATGCCCGGATTGAACAGGAAAAACTCAGGATTGCCCTTAATGAACAACTAAAGATCCGCTCTTTTCCGCTGCCTTCTCAGAGTCACATAGCTAGTACCACCAATCCATCAGAATTTAATGTTTTAATTACAGCATTTAGCGGACAGTCGCCGGTAAAATATCAGAATGATGTACGTTTGTACTGGGACCCTAGTGACTCCTATCTTAAATTCTCTCTTCCCTCAATAAGATTACATCCCTCTTCTGTGTATTCAGTAAGGGCAGTTCTGAATGATAACAGATCAACGGACCTGGAGGTTATTGAAGAGATGGATAAGGTTGCACTGGACATCTACAAAGCAAAAGAACCGGTCATATATAGCCGGGCATTGCTACGCACTATTATAAAAAGTAAAGGGACCAATGCAATTGCAAACAAGGTGGCTGGGGAGAACGGTACCGTGGCGGAAATTCTAAAATTTGCCGGTTTTATTGGTATGGAGGCCACCGAAAAAGCAGATCTTCGCGGATGGCAGACTCTTCCGGGTAAGGTCTGGATGAATCTTTTAAAAGTGCCTGAGGGGACTAATAAAGTCCAGATAGAGTATCTCGGTGCAAGAGGACAATTATTGTATTCAGAAAGTTACGATATTGAAGTACTTAGATCCTCTGACCTTGTGTTACTTGAATCACTTTATTCACATTAACAATCGAACCTAACAACTCAAATGCTATGAAATATCTATTAACTTTCGCCCTTATTACCGGGCTTATGGTGACAGGATGCAGACCATCTAATAAGGTCAGCCGGATTGACCCAACAACCACCACCGATCTTTCCGGTCGCTGGAATGATACTGATGCCCGAATGGTATCCGAAAAAATGATCAATGATTCCATGACCAAACCATGGTTAAATCAGTTCAGCCGTAATAACTCAAGAAACCCGGTTGTAATTGTAGGAACCGTACGAAATGAGAGTATGGAACACATCGATACCGAAGTATTCACCAAGGAAATCGAAAGAGCATTCGTAAACTCAGGCTCCGTCACTGTGGTAGCAAGCCGGGATGAGCGCCAGGAGATCCGTGAGGAAAGAGTGGACCAACAGACCAATGCCTCTTATGAATCGACCAAAAGAATGGCGCAGGAACTGGGCGCTGATTTTATGATGATCGGAAATATCAGTTCGGTAGTAGATGAAAGTGCGGACGAAAGAACTGTTGCCATTTTTTATACGATCAATATGGAACTCATCAATGTTGAGACCAATGCAAAAGTTTGGATCGGTAATGAGAAGATCAAAAAACTGGTTGAAAGACGTAATTACCGCGGATATCCTTAAATTGTACCCGTAGATTCCGAATAAAAAGTGAACCTATTTATCTCTAACTTGTTTACCAAACAAACGAGATAAAACAGGACTCAGCTGTGAATCCACTTATTCCGGGTAAGACCGCCCTTTATACCGACTTTTATGAACTTACCATGGCTCAGGGGTATTTTCTCTCAGGACGCCATGAGACGCCTGCATCATTCGATTATTTCTTTCGCTCTCTACCATTTGAAGGCGGATATGTAATTTTTGCCGGCTTAAGTGATCTTCAGGCACTCCTTGAAGATTTTACTTTTGGAGTACAGGAGATCGAATACCTTAAAAAGGTCGGATTCCGGGATGAATTTTTAACCTACCTGAAGAACTTCAAATTTACCGGTTCCCTGTATTCCGTCAAAGAAGGAGAAGTTGTATTTCCCGGAGTGCCCCTGATACGAGTTGAAGGCAATATTCTTGAATGTCAGATCCTGGAAACTCTCTTACTTAATATTGTCAATTTCGAATCCCTGATAGCCACTAAGGCCTCCAGAATGGTCCAGGCCGCTGAAGGCAGATCCGTTCTGGACTTCGGGCTCAGAAGATCACAGGGGCTGGGAGGAATCCAGGCCAGTAAAGCAGCTGTCATTGGAGGCGTCCGGGCATCCTCAAATGTATGGGCATCCCACACCTACAACCTTCCTGTAAGCGGAACCATGGCTCATTCATGGATTCAATCATTTGAAAGTGAATACGATGCATTTAAAGCCTATGCAGAACATTATCCGGACAACACAACCTTACTGGTTGACACATATAATACACTTGAATCCGGAGTTCCCAATGCGATCAGGGTAGCTAAAGAGCTGGAGGCTAAGGGACATCAATTAAAAGCCATTCGTCTGGACAGCGGAGACCTGGCTTACTTTGCACGGAATAGCCGAAAGTTACTGGACGAAGCAGGGCTCGAATATGTAAAGATCGCAGTATCGAATCAGCTGGACGAGCATCTCATAAAAAGTTTACTGGATCAGGGTGCTCCTATCGATCTTTTTGGGGTTGGTACTAAACTGGTAACGGCACATGATGATCCAGCACTCGACGGAGTTTATAAACTGAGTTCATTTGGTAAAAAACCGACTCTCAAAATATCGGAGAATATCGAAAAGATTACTCTACCCGGTATCAAAAAAGTGCTCAGAGCTTATAATGAAGACGGATCCTTTTATGCGGATGTGATCGGCTTAGAAGGTGAAAAAGATACTGATCTGATATTCCACCCCTATTTCTCCAATAAAAAAACCAATTTAAGCGGCTATTATATCAAAGAATTGCTTCACTGTGTGATCGATGAAGGCAAGACTCTTATTGAAGCTTCTGCTCCCAATGAAGCAGCTCGCTTTGCAGCCGAACAACTGAAACGTCTGCAGCCTGAGCATAAACGATTTGCAAATCCCCATGTTTACAAGGTAGGGATCACCGGAGGTTTGATGAGTCTCCGGGATGAATTAATTAACCAAAAGAACCAATGAAAGCATTAATAGTCGTTGATATACAGAATGATTTTTGCCCCGGTGGTGCTCTGGCAGTTGAAGAAGGTGACCAGATCATCCCTGCTGTTAACCTCCTAGCTAATGCCTTTGATTGTGTGGTTTATACTCAGGACTGGCACCCTGATGAGCATTTCTCTTTTGCCTCCAATCACGATAATAAAGAAGCATATCAAACAATCAATGCCGAATACGGAGAGCAGATCTTATGGCCTGATCATTGTATTCAGGGTAGCAAAGGAGCAGAATTTCATCCTGAATTGAACACAGATCATGCTGATATGATCGTCAGAAAAGGTTACCGACCGAATATTGATAGTTATTCCGCCTTCTTCGAAAATGATCATTCCACCCGCACCGGGCTGAAGGGCTACCTGATCGACCGAAATGTGGATGAATTACATATATGTGGACTAGCCACCGACTTCTGTGTAAAATGGTCAGCTATCGACGCACTGAAGGAGGGCTTTAAGACCCACCTGATCATTGATGCGATCAAAGGTATAGATTTGGATAACTCTGTTGAGCAAGCTATGACTGAAATGAATGAGGCCGGAATACATTTTCTTCGATCAGACGAGATAGTGCAATAATATGAGTCAATATTATTTCGATCATGTTGTAATTGGTGGAGGCCTGGCCGGACTGGCAGCAGCCTCTTCCCTGCTCGGTGCGGAACGAAGTGTATGTTTAATTGAAAAGGAGTCTATCGCATCGGGGGCATCCGGCACACCCCTTGGATTGGTTAATCCTGCCACGGGGCGCTATGCTACTAAAAGCTGGAGAGCAGAAGATTGCTACAAGGCAGTGTATAATGATCTGAAAAAGGTTTCGGCCGGTTCAGGTAGATCCATTTTTCGCGAGAATGGAGTGCTTCGCCCGGCACTGACGAATAAGATCGCTGATCGAATGCAGGAAAATACGCTGGAAAGTAACTGGCCCGAAGACTGGGCTGAGTGGATAAGTCAGGAAAAAATTCATGACTCTTATAAAGGACTGAATGTCACTAATGGTGGTGTTTGGTTACCCATTGGCTTGACAGTAGATATTGCCGGGTATCTGGAACATAAAGCAGTTCGTTTACAGGAACGGGGTTTAAAGATCCTAATTGGATCCGAGCCGGTAGTGGAGCGGGAAGACGGATCCTGGGTGATCCGGACTGCAGATCATTCTGTCAATTGTGAGTCCGTTATATATGCTGCCGGACATCTAACGAAACGGGTATCTTACTGGGACTGGCTTCCGATTCATTCTGTAAAAGGTCAGGTTGCAAGGTTTCGAACAGACTATGCATTTCCTTACCCCTGTTCAATATCTGCTTTGGGTTACCTGGGAAGCCTGAATGAAAATGAATTTACGGTAGGCAGTACTTACGAGCATAAATTCGATCATACTGAGCCAGATGACTACGGGATCCGCTATCTGAAAGAAAGAATGAAAAAAGTAGTTCCTGATCTGATCGAAAGCGGAGAACTGATCGGCCAGTGGGCCGGAGTCAGAGCTTCAACTCCTAACCGGAAACCTATTTTGGGCGAACATCCCGAACATCCCAATCTGTATGTATTTGCCGGACTGGGATCAAAAGGGATGCTTTATTCAGCTTATCTGGGAGATCTTCTGGCCAAACATATTTTAGAAGATGGCCCTCTTCCGGATGAGATCTCTATCAGCCGGATCAGCAAATAATGCTAAACTACTTCTCCCTTCTCATTTACTGATGAGGAACCATAGATCTCATTTTTGTTTAACTCGGAGATCTTCTTATCGATATACCGGATCTTCTTTTCGTCCCTGCGGCTACTCAGTAACTGACGGACCCTCAGCCAGGCATACATTGCATCCTCTTCTTTACCGGACCAATACGCGGAAAACAGACGATCCATCTCATCTTTATAGGTCTGTTTAGAATATTTTCTGGCAAGATAAGCCATTGCATAGCTTAGTGGCAAAGCAAGCACAAATCCTAGGATCTCGTAAATAGCAAAGCTCATTGAATAGTCAGTTTATCTGACCTACTCAACGAGCTTTGTAAATAATTAATTCAGTATGTGCTTATCAGAAACGAATAATAAATCCGCTCCAGGCTACTGCATTTGAACCGCCGTTTCTCGAAGAATTTCCAGTCGCACTTGCGGCAACACTAAATTCGATGAAGTTAAAATCAAGACCGAATCCGGCAGTATAAGCCGCTGAAGAAAATCCTCCGGATCTCATTCCAACTCTTAGAGGAAGAAAACGGAATAAGCGGTACTGAAGTCCCAGGTTCAGTGTAGATCTGCGGCTGTTCACTCCATTGTTATTAAACCCAAAACCATAATCCACGGCTGCCAGTAATCGTCCCATCTCGAGAGAAGCTCCGAAGTTGTACATACCCGGGAGGTTATATCTGATTCCATCGGTTCCTTCCGTATTAAAGTCTCCATACACATCATTCTGCAGACTATCTCCAAGATTATCAAAAAAGTCTCCAGCATCTTCCTGACCTACAGCACCCTGATAACTGAATTCTCCATCTGCAAAGATCCTTGAGGCATCATTATCGAAATTTAATGACCCAAGATCAGTCAGAGCCATAGACACCCGCAGTGTCTTTTTCGCATCAACGAACAGCGGTACAGGCCAGCGGCTTACATCCATTTCTACCGTTGCTCCAAGGTCAACACCAAAACCGGTAGCCTGTATCTCACCCAGGTCATCACCTTCATAGGTAACAACATCATCTAAGACAACACTATCATCCAGATCGTTTTGTCTTTTATATTCCTGAAGCTGACGTGAAAGTTCACCAATTGTATTCAACTGATAGTTAAAAGTATTCGTCACGGTAAAGCCACCCGGCTGATCACCTACCTGAAGGGTGGAATTAAAGCGTGCATTAGCTGCATAAAATCCCATCAATAGTTTAGGAGCAATACCTGCATATAATTTCACATCTTCAGCGATAATTAGATCAGGGATGGTCATAATATGCCTTGCATAACCCAGAGAAACCTCGGTAAATGCAACCATATCATTGCTGAAATTCACAGAAACCGGATCCCCAAATTGCTGACTATCCAGTCCATAAAAATATAATTCTGCAGCACCTCTGTTAATTGAGGATTCTGCTGTTACCCTGCCTCTTACGGCAAGACTGAATGCCTGACGGCTGGTTTGATGTGAAAATCCAATGGGTACAAAATTTACCGTGGTATTCATATCCAGCGTATTATTTCCGGATCCGAACCAGTCATCGATGAAATCTTCTCTGAGTTGACCGTTGATCACATTTCCCGACGTCAGGTAATCATTGTATACTCCAATCTTTGCTAAAGTCCCGCCAGCCTTTATTCCGATACCACTAAGTCCGATTGAAGTACTATTATGGTAATTATTGACGGCAAGGTTTGCAGGATTGATAAAATTAGCATGGAATCCGTCAACATAAGCGGTTCCACCGCCCCCCATTCCAAGGGTCATAGAATTATAGTGTCTGGACTGAGCCATAGACGCTACACTAAACAGGCTCACAATGCCCAGTAGTACTATTTTCATGATATTGTTTTCTGCCTTTCTCATTGTCAGTTCCCCTTAACTTCGTTTTCTACAACCAGTTCAGCGCGGGCACTGATACTTACGCTGTCTGAGGTTCGGATCCTTACCTCACTGTTATTATTTGTGATCACGGTTGCATTCAGTTCAATAAAGACGGTCTTGTATAATTGCTGAAGCTGTGACTCAGAAAGAGAGATCTGCAACTGATCGTTAAAAGTGCCGGATGCGAAATTATTAGCATCAACTCCTGCAGGACCAAATTGAATACCGTTGACTCCATCAGGAATACTTGTGATTAAATTATAATTCTCGTCCAGCAGATTAATGCTGATATCCAAAGCTAACGGAAGACCATTTTGGTAGTCCAGTATAATACTGCCTTCCTTGATCACATAATCATCATCCTTCTCTACAGATGGCAGGTCTTCAAAAGATGATCGGTTATCCTCCGTAGTATCCGAAAAGGTTGCTGCATCCGGAGTACTGAATGCTAGAGGTATTTGAACACTTATTGTAGGATCGAATTCCACCGGAGACTGTATGAAGCCTTCTTCTCCGTTCTCATTGATCAATGCTTTACCAATAAATCGTATCTCATTCGGTAAGTTGTTCAAAAATTCTGCTACGTTTGTATTATCAGTATCAAAAGTTACACTGGCCGTTGATGTATTGTTCTCATCTGTGGCTGACTGAACATCGAATTTGATAAGATTTAAAGGCTGTATATCGGATCCGTTAGCTGTAAGCCCAGTTACCGGATCTGACGCAGTTACCTCAAAAGGTGAACCCAGGTCACCGGTCAGGAACAGGCTCTCGTTGTTGGCATTCCGTCCCCAAATCACCCCGTAAACCGTTGTACTGACCCCGATATTAGTGGAATAATTAAAGCTAATGGAAGGATTGTTAAATTCAAATCCATCAATCTTGCTGGAAAAATCTGCAAGTCCGTCTATTTCAGTCAACTGACTTTCCAGGTCATTAAACAGGTCCAGAACATCCACACCGTTCGATGGGTCATCATCTCCCAGCAGTACATTCTGAGCTTCTACGATGCCTCGGGCAAAGGAGATCTCCAGATTCACCACTCCGATATCAGCAGACACCTGATCTGTTTCGGTTATGGTCACTAAAGAATTTTGAGTGTCTTCCGTAATTGCATTGATATTATACTGGATCTGATCTCCCTGGGCATAAATTCTATAAGCACCCAGGTCTATAGCAGTTCCGGGATTCACAGAATTTGCAGCAATAGCATTAGCACCGGAGAATGAAACTACCAGTGAGTCGGACGGATCATACGGCGGTGCCAGTATACCTGGAAATGAGATCTCAAGAACCTCTACTCCAACACCCATCTGATTTACAATATTCTGAAGAAGCAGCTGCCCTGATGATACTTCTACATAATGGTCGGCTGCTGTAAACGAAAATTCTGAATTACTAAAAGATGAATTACCGCTTGAGTTAAAACTTTGAGGATCCAGCGCTGCTGTAATGGATGATGCGGTCAAACCTACCCCTTCCGCGTTGTTAACCACAAGTGATTGCGGACTTCGTTGAAAAGTCTGCGGTGACCCTGCAGGAGAAGTCCAGTTAATAGATACCCTTACCTGAGGATTGGCTACGGTCTGCCCAGCCAGATCAAGTACAACTACTCCTTCAGACCCATCTGCAAGGAAAGGAGTGGCATCGGTGGCAATATCTGTATCTGGACCACCAGCCGGAGATGAAACTAATGTGACTGTGATATCATCCAGATTAAAACCCAGATTGTTGGTCAGTCTGATCTCAAGGGCACCACTGCTGAAATCAGCACTTTCAAACCGGTCTGTATTCAGATCAATAGTAATTTGGGGACTTACCGTTTGTGGTGGTACCGGGTCTCCCTGGTTAGGAGATGCGCCAATTCCGGTCAGATCTGCAAAAGAAGCCTCTCCAAGATTTCCTGAGGCTGATGAGAAGGAACCTATTTCCAGACTTCCTACTTCAGCATTAAAAGTGGTTGGACTTACTGACACTGTCGGAATTGCGTCATCAAGGTTACCAAAATCAAACTGCTCATCTTTAGCTATGGTAATAAAGTTATCACCATCAAAGGTAAACAGAGAATCAAAATCTGATTTGGTCGTGTCAATAAATACATTTTGACCGCTGCCTATCATCTGATAGGTCTTGTTCAAAAGGATCGGTGCTTCAATTTTCTGTGAAGTAGTAAAATCCGGTGATTTAGGCACCTCACAGGCGGTAATTGCTACAGCAATTATTAAACCACCGATCAGGGTAGTAGATCGTTTCATGTAGATGTAGTTTGTTTAGATCACAGCAGGCGTACCTGCTTTCAAAATTTTAGTGAAGCTATTAAATGGTGAGATATTTCAAAATTAAAATCCCATAACTATTAGCTTAATTTAGGGATCAACAAAGAGGAACCTAGCGCATCAAATGACCCTGAGTGTCGGGTATCCGCAAAAACAGAGTAGTATGTTCTATCATCATTTAACGACTCTGTAATCGCATATGATGCTTAAAACCTGATTCCTATTCCAAAAAAAAGCCCCCAATATGATGGGAGCTTTATTTCTGAATGCGGAGAGGGAGGGATTCGAACCCTCGGTACCCCTGAGGGGGCACACTCGCTTTCCAGGCGAGCCCGTTCGACCGCTCCGGCACCTCTCCAGAATGTTGCAGCCTTGGCTTCAAGGCGGACAAAGATATAGGTTATCCTGACCTATATCAATGATTAAAATCCGAAACTGAACTGTGATCTTGTGTAAGTACGGACATTCCTGCCCTGGTCTTTGGCAGCACGGAATTTCCACTCTGATGCTGCCTGTATCGTAGCCTCCATAAGTCCGTATCCAATCTGATCCACTACCTCATAGGTATCGTTATCGTTGTATTGCCGGATCTCTGAGATGAAAAGTTCTTCCACATCGCCATCACTGTTCACCAGGAAGGTCACAATGATCTCAACTCGAAGATCGGTTTTCCTGAACTCCTCAGGCACACGAGGTTCAACGATCTTGACAGCGGTCGGAGGTAACTGCGGATTACTGGTTACCTGCTGCCCTTCCCCTGTTCTTCCGATACTATCATCCATTTCAATTGGATTTTCAGTAACGATATCCTCGAACTCAGGAAATTCGATCTCTTCTTCGATCACGTTATCATTAGGAACCGGCTGGGGTATCTGTGGTTTGGGTGGAGATGCAGGAGCCTGATTCTGCTTGGTATTTACGATCTCTTCCACAAATACTTCTTCTCCAGGATAAAAATTCTGATACGTTCTTTCTTCAGGTTTCATGGCGGGCCATAGCCGGAAAACAGCTATCAGGATCAGTTGAGATACAATAATAGTACCCATGATCCTGTGCTCATAGCGAAATGTACGGTCTATATTGTCCAGCAGATCTTTGCTCAATTTGATCGTATTTCTTTTAATTCTTTCTCCATGATGGCATGACAATGGTCTTTAAGGCTACGCATGTCATTAAATTTTGTTGGATCAATAGGATCCATAACACGAACACGGAAGCTGGCTTTGGGGTTCAGGACCTTAGAGCCGGAAGGCATTGCCTTATATCCGCCATCTATAACCATAGGTTGAAGCATAAAATTATGCTCTTTTGCCAATAAAAAGGCGCCGTTCTTGAAATGCTTCATTTTTCCGTCCAAAGATCTTGTTCCTTCCGGAAAGATCATTACCGGTATACCATCTTTCAGGGGCTGTACCAGGTTATCCAGCTTACGGATTGCAGATTTACTAGTTCTGTTAATGGTAAGCTGACCCGTAAGCCAGACCATCCATCCCATAATAGGAATGAATGCAAGACTTCTTTTTGATACCCATTTCATCTGCCATGGTAGCTGGTACAGTAATGCCATATCCAGAAAACTCTGATGATTGGCAATAAAGATGGTAGGTGTTCCTCTGTCGTATTTATCCAGCCCATCCATTTCTATCTTCCATCCCGGACTTGTTCTTATCAGGCCAAGTCCCAGATAAGAAAGTACATAATTTGGGGCCTTCCTGTATTTATCAAATGGGAAGGTTATCAGGAAGGTAACTGCGATCAGAAAGAAAAATATCAGGAAAAGAACACAAAACCAGATCCAGGCAAAAAAACTGAATATTCTACTTAGCATGGCCTTTTAATTTGATGAATGCTTCTCTCACAAATCCCCCGGATTCATTCAGTAATGTTCTGGCTTCTTCTTTGCTGATATTTCCAAGCCCCATTAGCAGGGCTGTTTTCACATGTCCGTCGCTTTTTTCAAGTAAGGTCTGTGCCGTTTCATAATCGAGCCCGGTAAAAGTCATGATGATTCGTTTTGCTCTTTCAACCAGTTTCTCATTGGTCAGCATCAGATCTACCATTACATTTTCGTAGATCTTGCCCCTCCTGATCATCGCTCCGGTTGTGATCATATTCAGGATCATTTTCTGTGCGGTGGCACTTTTCATACGCGTAGACCCCATGATCACCTCAGGGCCAACGGGAACATCAATGAGATGATCCACCTCTATATCGATCTGTTCTGCAGGCACAGTGGTTACAAACACAGTGACACATCCCCTACTTGCTGCTTCTTTTATTGCTCCGTGCACATAAGGCGTTCTACCGCTTGCTGCGAGCCCGCATACCACGTCCGGCGGGGCTGCCATCGCTTTTACAATGTCTCTGACCCCGTTAATTTCATGATCTTCGGCACCTTCCTGCGCTACAAACATAGCCTCCTTACCTCCGGCGATGAATCCCTGGATCTGTTCGGGTTTACTACCGAAAGTGGGCGGACATTCAGCTGCATCTAATACGCCAAGTCTCCCGCTGGTCCCGGCTCCAAAATAAAGCAACCGGCCCCCCGCGCTCAGGCTTTGACTGACCAGGTCGATAACTCCTGCGATCTCGTCAATTTTATTCCCCACAGCCTGGGCAACTTTTTTATCCTCATCATTTATGATGCGGGCTATCTCCTTTGGATCAGCGAGATCTATATTGCCGGAAAGAGGATTTCTTTTTTCTGTTTTGAGGTCTTGTAATTTGTCAAAGAGATCCTTTTTAGAAGAATCAGACATATTCTACCTTCTGTTTTTCCACCATTGTGTGTATGCAGAGGAATTCTTATCGATTGATTTCCCTGAAGCGTTCTCATGTTGTTCCGCCGTTTTCAGAAGTGCCCCTGCCAGTATCACCGCAAGCTCATTGTCTTCCTCATACATGTTATCAGGGGTGAAGTGATCCTGTACAAAATGGGTATCATATTTAGCCTCCACAAACGCCGGGTGGCGCAGTGTAAATTCACAAAAAGGAATGGTGGTCTTACAACCCGCGATCTCGTATTCATCCAAAGCTCTGAGCATTCTGCCTATCGCTTCTTCGCGGCTGGGGGCATGCACGGTCAGCTTTGATATCATCGGATCATAATTAATGGTAACACTCTGCCCTTCCTCTACCCCGGAATCAACCCGGATACCGGAACCGGTTGGTACACGGTGTTTAATAAGTTTTCCGGTACTGGGAAGGAAATTATCAGCCGGGTCTTCCGCGTAAATCCGGCATTCGATTGCATGACCGTTGATCTTAAGATCTTCCTGCTTGAACGGAAGCTCTTTACCCTCTGCAACATGGATCTGAAGTGCAACCAGATCAGTATTGGTGATCATTTCGGTAACCGGATGCTCTACCTGAAGGCGTGTATTCATTTCCAGGAAATAGAAATTCATATGCTTATCAACCAGGAACTCAATGGTGCCGGCCCCGATATAATCTACTGCTTTGGCCGCTTTGATCGCTGCCTCAGACATCTCTGTACGGAGTTCATCTGTAAGAATCGGACACGGAGCCTCTTCTATCACTTTCTGATGTCTGCGCTGAACTGAGCATTCACGGTCATAAACATGGAATACATTTCCATGCATATCCGCAATGATCTGAAACTCGACATGCCGGGGTTCTTCAAGGTACTTTTCAATATATACCCGGTCATCTCCAAAGGCATTTCTGGCTTCCGACTTTGCCGCTTTTATGCTGGATTCAAACTCATCCTTTTTATGTACAATTCTCATACCCTTACCACCGCCACCGGCAGCTGCTTTCACCAGTATGGGATATCCGATCTCATCGGCTATCTGCGAAGCTTCTTCCAGATCATTCAATTCACTTTTAAGTCCGGGAGGAGTAGGAATACCCGCTTTGGTAACTGCTTCACGTGCTGCGGTCTTATCCCCCATCACTTCAATTGCATGTGGCTTAGGACCAATGAAGATGATGCCTTCTTCCTCACAACGAGCAGAGAATGCTGCATTCTCACTTAAAAATCCATATCCGGGGTGAATAGCATCTGCACCTGTTTTCTTAGCTGCATTGATGATCTTATCCATGACCAGATAACTTTCAGATGATGCGGCTTCACCGATAAAAACAGATTCATCGGCATGAATTACATGTGGTGAGTGAGCGTCAGGGCGCGAATAAACGGCTACTGATTTTATTCCCAGTTCTTTACAGGTATGAATAACTCTGAGGGCAATCTCTCCCCTGTTAGCGACTAAGATCTTTTTTATGGAATTCATGCTGTAATCTGGATTTGGTTCAGCCCTAATGATAGCGGTTTAGAGCGTCATTCTCCATCCAAATCTGCCCTCAGCTGGCAGTTCGCATATCCATTAAGATGCGTGGTAAAATGGAAAGCTTTTCAGTGTAATTCAGGTACGCCCTGTTATCAAATACATTGAAGTCGTTCTCTTCGATCTTATCGAGTATCCTGCTGTAATTATGACGGGCAAGGTAAACCGGAAGGCGACTGTCTTTTGAGAGCATGCAAATTCCGACATCTGCTCTTTGGTAATATTCCCGTGCCCTGCCGATCTGAAATTCCATATAATCTTTGAATTTTCCGCTCAGATCATGGGCAAAGAGTTCTTCTTCACTCAGGTTATATTCTCTGAGCTCATCCTGAGGAAGATAAATACGATCCCGGTCCAGGTCTTCTCCAATATCCCGGAGTATATTGGTTAACTGCATGGCAATTCCCAGATCAACAGCGTAATCAAGAGCTATTTCATTTTCATATCCGAATATCTCACTCGTCATCAGACCCACTACTGAAGCTACTTTATAGGAGTAGTCATATACTTCCTCAAAATCAGAAAAACGATTCTTGGTAAGATCCATTCTGACTCCTTCCATTAACTGAAAAGGAAGTTCAATACTGATATTATATCGCTTCAGCGTATCTGAAAAAGCTGTTAGTATAGGATCATTTACCGCCTTATTCTCATACACATCAATAAGCCGCTGCTTGAACAGAGATAACTTTTCATCAACCTGCTCAATGGTGATCTTTCGGTCATGGATCAGGTCTTCAGCTTCATCCACCAGATCATCCAGATACCGGCATAATCCATAGATAGCAAAGATGCCTCTTTGCTTGTCATTGGGAAGGAATCGGGTTGCCATATAAAAAGTCTTGGCATGATGTCTGGTAATAGACCGGCATAAGGTATAAGCTTCCTTTAAAGAATCATCAGGAATGTCTTCTATGACCGATTTATGAAAGGCGGTCTTTTCATAAATAGGACGGATCAGGGTATATGGTATCTTGAGTATATTGGTCATAAGCTTGTCAACTCTCTCTCAAAATGTTATTCTAATCACAAATAGTTCCTTATACTCTGCATTATTTCCCATCAACATAACAAATATAAACGGGATAGTATACTACGTTCCTCAAAAAATAAAATGTTATGTTAACATATTGTTTTTATTTTTTAGGTAAATTATCTGCTTTAGATTAAAATTATGAGTTGAAATGGCCAAAAAAGTAACCATTTATGAGGTAGCTAACCGTGCTAAGGTTGCAATCTCAACAGTATCAAGAGTTTTAAATGAGTCGCCAAATGTGTCGCCTGCTACTAAAGAAAAAGTAGAGAAGGCCATCAAAGAATTGAATTTCAGGCCACAGGTAAGTGCCCGGAAATTAGCCAGCAAAGAGCCTCAGATGCTGGCGATCGCCGTTCCCTCTTTCACCACTCCTTACTTTAATGAAGTTCTGAAGGGAGTTAAAGACGAGATCAAGAAAATGGATCTCGATATCATAATGTATAACACGGGGTCAAAAAATCCGGAAGAAGCCGTGCAAAACTTCTTTGACCGCGGAACGGCTGATGCTGTGATTCTGCTATCCATTGATATCTCTGATGATGTCCATGCACTGCTGCAAGCGACCAATACACCTGTCATTATGGTAAATGGATCTCACCCGCACTACAGCTATATCATGCTCAATGATTATCGCGGAGGTTATCTTGCCGGTGAACATCTTGTTAAACAGGGATTTGAGAATATCGGGATGATAACCACTTTCCTTAACTCCAGGTCTGCCCAGCAGAGAGAACAAGGATTCAGAGATGCCCTGAAAAATTACCGTATGAAAATTGATGAAGATCTCTTCCTCAGTGGTGATACTACTAAACATGGTGGCTTTACCGAAGAATCAGGTTTTGAAGCAGTAAATAAATATGAACAACTCGGTAAATTCCCTGATGCCGTGTTTTGTTCAAATGATACACAAGCAGTTGGTGCAATTTATGCTCTCAATCAACTGGGCATGAAGGTGCCCGATGACATAGCAGTAATGGGATACGATAATATTAAATTGAGTAAGTATTTAGATCTTACTACCATTGACCAGCAAATGTATACTATCGGAGTTCAGGCGACTGAGAAATTATCACAGATCATAAAGAATCCTGATCAGGAACTATTCCAAACAACGATTGATCCTCAGCTAGTAGAACGGGGTTCAACAAAAAATATGAATGCCAAGTGAGTCACTTATTTAGTGTTAATGAAGCCCTTGATAACTGTATTCTCAGAACAGAAGTACCGGGTGTTGCAGCACCCTATCGTGGAAAAGTCCGGGAGGTATACCAGCTGAACGACAAGACTCTTGGAATTGTCGTAACCGACCGTATTTCAGCTTTTGACTATATCATGAAACAGGCGATCCCATTTAAGGGGCAGATACTTAACCAACTGGCTGAATTTTCATTCAGAAAAGTAGATGACATCATCCCTCACCATCTGATTGATGTTCCTCACCCGAATGTTACCATAGGAAAGAAATGCGAACCTATTCCCATTGAAGTAGTTATGAGAGGCTATCTGACGGGTCATGCATTCCGAACTTATAATTCCGGTGAACGAATGCTTTGCGGGGTTAAAATGCCCGAAGGAATGAACGAACATGATCCCTTTCCCGAACCCATCCTCACTCCTGCAACAAAGGCTACCGAAGGACATGATGAGGATATTTCTGAAAAAGACATCCTGAAGCAGGGAATTGTTTCGGAAGAACTCTGGTCCAAGATCCGTGAAAAAGCATTTAAACTTTTTGCCCGAGGCTCCGAGGTTGCCCGGGAACAAGGTCTGATCCTGGTCGATACCAAATATGAGTTCGGATTATTTGAAGGAGAACTGACTCTGATCGATGAAGTTCATACAACAGACTCCTCCCGCTATTTCTATCTTGATGGTTACGAAGAAAGGCAGGCTAAAGGACAGCCACAAAAGCAATTGTCTAAAGAATTCCTGAGAGAATGGCTGATGGAGCAGGGTTTCCAGGGAAAAGAGGGACAGGTGTTACCCGATCTTCCTAACGAATTCAGATTGCAGGTTTTTAATCGCTATGCCGAGTTATTCCAGAAGCTGACCGGTAAAAAGTTTATTCCTAAAGTGGAAAAGAATATTGATACTAAGCTTGCTGAGATCTTTCACTTATATGTCTGATCAGACCGGCGGTATCTGTCCTTTTTGAGGCATCAGGTTTATTTCTTCTGCTACCGTGCGTGGACTAAGACTACTTAAGCCAAGGATTATTTTTCCGACATCTTCCGGATCGATCAGGTCATTCTGATCCACTTCAATATCTTTCCAGGATGTTGACCAGGTCTGTCCCAGATTAATTGCGGTCACACCAATACCGTCATCCTTCAATTCTTCCCGAAGCGACCGGGTATATCCGATAAGTGCGTGTTTGGACATCGCATATGCACCACTGTCACCAAAACCTTGCAGGGATGCTATGGAGCAGATGTTTACAATCAGAGCATGGTCCCTTTTTTTTAACTGAGGCAAAAGAGGTTGGGTAATATTATACGCGCTAAGCGTATTTAGCTCAAATTGACGGATAAACTGTTCTTTATTTGTTTCCGCCAGACTACCGTAGAGATACGATCCCGCATTATTGATCAATAATGTGATCTCAAGTGTTTTCAGATAACTAAGAACCTTTGGGTCCGGATCCACGAGATCCATAGCCAGCGTCTCCACATAATGGGCTCCTTCCTCAAGACAAACTTTTTCGGCTTTCTGAAGATCTGCTTCATTTCTGCCAATCAGTATGATCCGGAATTCGGATAACCGGGAAAATACCTTTGCAATACTAAGACCGATCCCCTTATTGCCGCCTGTTATTACCACATACTGATGATCCTGCGGTGTCATGGCACGTCCAGAAATTTATGAGTTTGCAGGCTGATACCCCATTGCGGGTTCTCCTTTACATATTTAACGATCAAATCAATCGATTCCGGAGTATCCCATTCGGGCTGTAATAATAGCTTTGTGCCTTCCGGACATTTTTCAGCATTCTCTTCTGCCCATTTCAGGTCTTTTGGGGTAAGGACCACTACTTTAAGTTCATCTACATAAGGAAAGACTTCATCCAGAGGCTTTTTAAATCTCTTTGGGGATAAGGTAACCCAATCAAGCCGACCGGATAAAGGAGAAGATCCGCTGGTCTCTATGTGCACCTCTAAGCCTTTATTCTTCAGAGCTGAGGTCAACGGGAGCAAGTCATGCATCAGTGGTTCCCCTCCGGTAATTACCACAAATGGAGCCTCAGATTTCACAGCCTGTTCCACCAAAGTTTTGACATCTAAAATTGGATGCCCTTCTTCTTCCCAGCTTTCTTTAACATCACACCACCAGCAATTCACATCGCAGCCTGCAGTACGGATGAAATATGCTGCACGTCCGGTATGAGCTCCTTCACCCTGTATAGTATAAAAGTGTTCCATAATGGGATATTGCACATCCGCAGAACCCGCCTGTTTTTCGATGCTGTCTGAGCTGATATTATACATCCTGATCCGTGTATTCGACCCAGCAGGTATCTGTTTCCCAGACGATCACCTTAAGCTCAATACCTTCCGGAATTTTCTTCAGTGTTTCCTTGTGGATAAATTCTGCGATCCGCTCGGCTGTAGTATTAACCGGCATCAGATCATTCAGAACCCCGTGATCGAGGCCTCCTTTTTCAGAATCTCTGGCAGCCCACTTCAATTCCTTAAAATCACACACCATATCCTCTGAACCCAGATAGGCTGATGGGTTTAACTTATGAGACTTAGCGATCATCTGTACTTTATAAGAATGGCCGTGCATGCGTCCGCATTTACCGTCATAACCATCTATAAAATGAGCAGCATCAAATTTAAATTCAGTGTTTAAGGTCCAGGTAGGCATTAATATGATTTTGATATTATAAAAAAGGCCACGCCTATAAGCGCAGCCTTAAAACTAAGGGTTTTTTGTAAAAATTACTCAACTCGCTTTATGGTACATCCCAGTGACCGGGTTTCAGGATCCGTTATTGCTGATCCGGCTATCATCATTGTAATTGCATCCGCTGCATACTTTGATTCTACTGCGTTGGCATCGTTAGCGTTATCGTCAATAGCACCATGATACACAAGCTTCATGTCACCATTAAAAAGGAACACTTCAGGAGTTCGGGTAGCACCAAAAGCATCTGCAAGTTTATGATCTTTATCGAGAGCATAGCTGAAGTTGTAGCCACTCTTCTGTGCCCGCTTCTTCATGTCATCCATTGACTCTCCCCTGTTTCGGATCCTCTCGTTCGGGTTGAGTGCTATCATTCCAATTCCATTCTGTGATGCTAATTCGGCCAGCCCGTTATACCGGTCTTCCCATTTAGCAACCCAGGGACAGGTATTACAGGAAAAAACAACCATCAAACCGTTGTTCCCTGCTGCTTCTGCTAAGGATAGCGATCTGCCGGAAACATCCGATACCTTCAGATCGGTCAGTGGTGCACTATCACCTAACTTTAATACTTTAACATTTTGAGCTGTTGCAGCAGACATAAGCAACAACAATGGTAGTATTATGATCTTTTTCAGTTTATTCATTTCACTGAGGGTTTAATACTTTTAGTAATTCAGATTCAAATCGTTCTTTATCAGCCTTTCCTTCCCAGGAGGTACTGACGTTTCCATCCATGTCATATATGATAGTGAAAGGCAAAGCACCAGTCCACTGATTGGATATTTTTCTTATGAAATCGTTGTCCTTGCCCTTCTTAAAATAGCTGGTAAAATTGACTCCCTGATCCTTTAGGAATTCCAGAGCCTCATCCCTCTGATCGATAAAGTCGCCAGATACCAGAATGAGCGCAAAGTCATTATCATACTCCCTGTATAGTTCCAACATATAGGGAAATTCTTCAACACAAGGAGCACACCAGGTAGCCCAGAAGTTCACCATAACCGGCTTGTCCCCTTTAAATTTTGCTACTTCTGCGAGTATTTGTCCCGCATCTGCATCTACCAATACCGGATCCGAATCCGCTTTAAACAGACTTAATAGTAATACAAGTAAGATCAGAATTTTGTGCATAATCAGATTAACTCCTCTCGCGGATCCCAATAATGGCGTTGAATATCCACGGTATATTCTTCAGTAAACATAACGTTTTCCTGCTCCAGACGTTCTTTCATACTATCTCCCGGAAAATGAGCCCTGCCGGTTAACTGACCTAACCGGTTTACTACCCTGTGAGCCGGAACAGAATTTGAAACGTTTCTCAGATCCAGATTATTGAGTGCATAACCAACTACCCGCGCTCCTGATACCAAACCAATATAAGCCGCAATGGCTCCATAGGTACTCACTTTTCCACTGGGGATCCGGCTTACGATCTCGTATATACGATCATAAAGATCTGAGTTTTCCTGTTTCACTTGTAATCGATGTATATTAAATGATTCTGGATTGAATGATGTCAGTTAGGCGTATTGAGCCTGTACCAATGACCCGTGCTATATTTAAAAATAACAGAGCCGGCAACAGATATCACCTATTTTTCATCTTCAAACAATGCTGATAACTTCTTTCGGGTCTTTTCATCTACCAGCCCGAGTGTAAGTCTGCCGAGTAACCGGTAAACTTCTCCGTCATCTTCATTCTTTCCAAGGAAACTAAGATGTTTTTCGATTACCTCTTTTTCTCCCCTGGCAATGGGACCTGTAAGCGCTTCACGGGGTTCTCCTGACTGGAGATTACGCAGGGTGCTTTTCATCAGGGGCAGCATAGCTTTCAGTACCTCTGATTTTTGCTGTCCTGACCTTTCACCGATCTTAGATGCTACTTCAGCCAGGGTTACGAGATAATTGGAAGCAACCACAGAGGCAGCATGCAGAAATTTACGATCCGCTGCATCTACTTCCATAAACCTGGCACCCAATCTTCCGGCCAGTTCATTAAGCATGGACAAACATATCTCATCCCCCTCTCCGTCAAAATAGATATTCTTAAATGATGATAAATCAGTCTTAACCGACATCATTGGATGGAAGCTGGCTATATTAGCACCATGATTTTGCAGGCTGTTAAGGACGTCTGAGCTCAGAGTCCCTGAACAATGCACAAAACATTTGCCCTCCCATTCTCCCGGTAAATCCGACAAACTTTCTGCAACGGATCCCAGTGCCTGATCAGACACGGTAATAAAGGTAAGATCTCCAAGTTCTTTCAGATGTACCGGCATTCCCGTATGCACGGATGCAAGCTCTGATTCCGATCGATTGTACAGGGTATGGATTTTATAATCAGCGGCTCTGCATGCTTTAAATAAAGCGCTTCCCACATTACCCATACCTATTATGGAGATGGTGGGTAAAGCCATTTATACAGCTACCTGTTGCTGCAACCTGGCAAATCCTGTAATATTTGATTTCTCGGCAACGTCATCTTTGAATTCAACATTAAGGTCCCATGCTCTTGCTACAAGTATACCGGTCATAAAGGTTCGGGCTCCTTTTACATTTTTATCGTTGCTGTTAAGATAGTGTAGTAACCCGGTGTCATTCTTATTAATCACCAGGTCGCGAAGGGTTTCCAATTCAGCGGGTTTTCCAGCCGGTATATCACAACAGAAGACGATAAGAGAATTCCTGTTCAGCATCAGTTCATCTATTGTAAAGGCGAGTTCTCTGACTATTGCAGGATCATAACCGCCGATTTGAAGGCTTAAGATCTCAAATTCATCCAGACAGCTTTGCAGGAAAGGAAGCTGGTCATACAGACTCATTTTCTTACTGTATCCTTCGTCTGCAATAAAGAAATCATCCTCTTCGTCACAGAATTCATTTCTGAGTTTATCATTTACGGTAATTTCACCCAGCTTCGTTTTAAATATCAGGTTAGAGGGCATAGACAGCTTTTTATCGAGCTGCTGTGTGTGTGATTCAATTACGATCACTGAATCATATTCCTGACCACAGATCTGGCTGTAAGTACTCAGAAATTCATCAAAATTCTCCTCATTCACATGATTCGGCACGAATAACATGCGCACGGTCGATCCCGAAACAGCCTCCGTTCTTTTTTCATCGATCATCGAACGAATCTCTTTTTTTGAATACGTTGATATATTCATAATTGCAGCCTTTTATGTAGATGATAATTATTTAATTAAAAAAAGCTCGGAGATACCTCTTTCATTCGGCAAAAGAGGTATTTCCGAGCTTTCTAGAATCCAAACCAAAAAATATGAGTGCCTTAATAAGCTATGGATATTTGATGATCTAGTTGCTTAAAGCTACAAATTTGGAAGCAATAATCATCATTTATTTTGATTTCAATCAATTCATTATGGTCCCTAACTATTTCTACTAAGTTTAAATTCATTCGGAGTCCGGTTCCCAACTTCTTTACTGCCGCCTCTTTTATCGTCCAGATCTGTATTGTATCCATCTCTTCTTCAATTCCTGTTTCTTTGGCATGAAGAATCCTTTTTAACATTCCTGAACTGATCCTTCGATCGGCTGGCTCAACATCTAATCCAATATCACTTTCTTGTGATACTGCACACCAAACCATATTCTTTGAATGAGAGAAACTGATGAAGGCTCTTACATCTTCAATGAGTAGAAATGGTTTACCTCCCTCTTCTTTCTCAAGTATTATGCTTTTGTGATCCAGTCCTAAATGGATGATCATATCATTTAAGAGTTTCCTGCTTGTCAGAAATTCATCCTTCCGGGATTGCTTTCTAAACTGAACATATTCAGTCTTTTCCGGGGCAGATAAAACCGATGTGCTTAGATCGGATCTTATGGGACTACAAGCAAGCAGCATGTCTTCAGGAAGTCCCTCAAAATGTGAAGTTGGGATTATTTGCAATGATGATGGTGTCTTATTGGTTATCGCCTTAACAATTAACCGAGTAATTCGGTATTTTCTTTGCTGTTAAAATAAACACGTTAATTTCACAATATACATGTCTAATCAGGAAGTTTCCCTCTCTGAACAAGAAGAGATCCGAAGAGAAAAATTAAAGCAGATACAGGAAATGGGAGTAAACCCATATCCATACTCTTTTGATGTAAGCCATCATTCCAAAGAAATTTTAAAACAAGAGGATCTAATAAGGGACGATGAAAATCCCGAGACTGAATCTGTAGCTGTAGCAGGCCGAGTAATGACCCGCAGGATCATGGGTAAGGCTGCATTCTTTAACCTGCAGGATGCAGAGGGAGAAATTCAGATCTATATACGCAGAGACGATGTAGGTGTGGAAGAATATAACACCGTGTTCAAAAAACTGGTCGATATTGGCGATATCGTTGGGATCAAAGGCTTTGTATTCAAAACCCGAACCGGAGAGACCACGATTCATGCCGAAGAGTTCGTTCTGCTGAGCAAATCTATTCATCCAATGCCGGTGCCCAAAGAAGTTGAGAATGAGGACGGCGAAAAGGTGATCCATGATGCTTTCACAGATAAAGAACAGCGCTACCGGATGAGATACGTTGACCTCATGGTAAACCCGAAAGTCAGGGAGACTTTCCGACAACGTACGCACATGGTTCAGACCATGAGAAACTACATGAATGATCATGGATACCTGGAAGTAGAGACACCGATTCTTCAGCCTGTTTATGGCGGAGCGGCTGCAAAACCATTTGTTACGCACCACAATGCGCTCGATATGGATCTGTATCTGAGAATCGCCAACGAACTTTACCTGAAACGGTTGATCGTGGGTGGTTACGATGGTGTATATGAATTTTCAAAGGATTTCAGAAATGAAGGCTTATCCCGCTTTCATAATCCCGAATTCACTCAGGTTGAACTATATGTAGCTTATAAGGACTACAACTGGATGATGGACTTTACTGAGAAAATGATCCAGAAAGTAGCCATGGATATGCATGGAAGTACTAAAGTGCAGGTTGGTGAAAATGAAATTGACTTTAAGGCCCCCTGGGACCGTATCCCCCTGTTCGAAGCTATTGAGAACGAGACCGGCAAAGACCTCTATGGCAAATCTTTGGATGAGTTAAAGAAAGCTGCTAAAGAGCTGCATATTGAGATTGATGATTCTTTCGGTTCCGGTAAGATCATAGACGAGATCTTCGGTGAGTATGTGGAGCCTAAGCTGATACAGCCTACTTTCATCATTGACTATCCGGTGGAAATGAGTCCTCTTACCAAAAAGCATCGTTCCAAAGAGGGATTGGTAGAGCGCTTCGAATGCATTTGTAACGGCAAAGAGATCGCTAACGCCTACTCGGAGCTCAATGACCCGATTGACCAGCGAGAACGTCTTGAAGAGCAAGCTAAACTGCGAGCCGGCGGTGATGAAGAAGCTATGACCATCGATGAAGATTTTATTCGTTCATTAGAGTATGGGATGCCTCCTACTGCTGGTATCGGCATTGGTATTGACCGACTGGCAATGATCATGACTAATTCTGATTCAATCAGAGATGTTCTATTCTTTCCCCAGATGAAACCGGAACACGATTAACTTTCTTTCCGGCTGAGCTTTATGCATCTTAGTCCGGAGTTAACCGGACTTCGGTTCATTTAACAGATTAAATGTATCAGAATGAAATTTGAGTGGTATCTGGCACTGCGATACTTTCGCGGATCACGAAAAGGATCAGGATTCCTGTCGTTTATTAAATACATGGCTATAGGTGGTGTTGCGGTTGGCTCTGCAGGGCTACTCATTGCACTGTCCATTGTCCACGGTTTTAAATCCACGATCAACGATAAGATCTATGGTTTTGCGGCCGATATTACCATTGAACACTGGGTTGACAAACCTCTTGAGAGGATCGATACCCTGAATACTTTTCTGGATCGTTATCCTCAGATCACCTCCCGTCAGATCGTTACTCAGGGTCAGGTTATGATACAAACCCGAGATGCTGTAAGCGGCACTCTGCTAAAAGGTATATCCGGGGATGTTGATGACTACCCCGTTAAAAAATACGTCGAAACCGGAACCTTCGACCTCTTAAATCAAAACGGGGGCAAACCCGGTATCATTCTGGGAGAAAAACTGGCTCAACAGTTAAATGCAGAGATAGGGAGCGTAATAACGGTTTATACAGTAGATGGGATAGCAGATGGATTACGGTCCCCGGAAATTCAGCAGTTTGAGCTCACAGGGATCTATCGCGTAGGTATGGATCAGTTTGACGATCTTATTGCGATCGTTGACCGGCAGCATGCACAGAAGTTATTCGGTTTCCCGGATCGCCGGGGAACGTCCATTGAGCTTCGAATTGCTGACAAGGATCAAAGTTTTGAATTTGCCCAGGAACTTAAAGCCACTCTAGGTTTTCCATATTATCCTGAACCCCTTGTACAGACCTACCAGAATATCTTTGAATGGGTAGATCTGCAGGAGTCCCTGATCCCTGTTCTCATCAGCGGTATGATCATTGTGGCTGCCTTCAACCTAATCGGGGCGGTGTTGATGATGGTGCTAGAGAGAACCCGTGATATCGGGGTTCTGAAAACCCTCGGGACCCGAGCCAGAGCAGTTAAGCAGATCTTTCTGATGGAAGGCCTGCTGGTATCACTCATTGGCCTGATCATCGGGATCTCATTATCACTGCTGTTCTGGTATTTGCAATCCGAGTTCCAGATCATCCCGCTGTCGCAGGAAAATTATTATATGAGTTATGCCCCGGTTGAGCCTCACCTGATCGATTTTGTGATCGTTACGATCGTAACCACCATACTGTGCACCCTTGCCTCTTGGCTTCCGGCAAAAGTGGCCTCGAGAACCGATCCGGTTAAGGTCATCAGTTTCGGAAAGTAATTTCAGGATTGGGGCTTTGATTTACAATAAAAAGCCAACCCGGTAATGTGGGTTGGCTCGTTATAAAGAACAGGTTGACATCAGGCCGGTACTGCTTCTGTAATGCTTTGTGCTCTTCGTTCTTTCGAAGGAATAAAGATCAAAGGGAAAATAATTGACTGAATGATTGTAATGATCACCGCAATGCTGTCAGTCAGTCCGTCCGGTTCACCCGTCGCAAAGAATATTACCTGCAGAACTATCGGGCAAAGTATGAACAACGCTTTCAGGTTATTCTGTCTGTTCCATGATATGTGTTCATTCTGCATTTTCTGATCCTTTCTGATCACAAAGAAGATCAGCACAGCAGCAATCAGTGCAAGACCCAATACCAGATTCATCATTGATATATGAACATTCAAGGTATCACCATGAAATACAATATCACCGGTCATCAGAAGGTCAACGAACAGGCTTCCGAATACATGAATCCACCAGATGAACATCATTCCATAGAAGAAGACACGATTCTTGGCCCAGTAAAAAGAACTGAATGCGGCAATAAATAAGGCCAGAAACAAAAAAAGCACAAAATAATCTGGCGATACACCACGGCTTACCAGTTGAATACCGAAATAGGTCTGCCCCCAGGCATAAGTTACTCCGTCAGAAGGAACTCTTAACAAGGGCAGCATGACCAGCATAAACGTGATGCCCTGCACGAGCATTAATGCATTAAATAATCCATTACTCTTTCTAACAGCGATCCATTTTTTCATAATTTTCAGGATTTGGTTAAATGTGATTGCCATACCTCATGGCAGTATTTAACCCGCTTAATCGGTTGTCAAATACACAAGATGCATGTTTGTGGCGAAAACAGACTATTTGTGGCGGATATCCATCTTCATCTGAATTTCATTCACATAAGAACGGGAAACCGGCACATGTATATCTGAATCCCTGAAGTAGAGATCCAGTTTATGACGATTGCCTCTGACTTTTACGACCTGAGAGAGGTTAATCAGAAATGAACGGTGACAGCGGTATATCGGGTAATTAACACATTGCTTCTCCATCGCCTTCAGCGTAATCCTAAGCATCTCCAACTTTACTATATTTTCACTGCGGTAGCTTATCGCTACATAATTATCCCTGGCTTCCATATACAACAGTTTGTCCAGAGTTACACTGAATTGATCCTTGCCGTTTGATGCATAGAGCGTGATCAGATTATCAGGAGCCCCTTTATTATCTAACAGTAAGTCCGCTTTTTCCCTTGTATTCCGATATTGTAAATAAAGTATTACCGCCCCAAATGGTATCATACCCAGAAAAGCAATATTCCATTGAAACTCAAAATAGCTATATAAATACCAGTCATGAAATCCACCCATTACGTTATAGATCAGGAAGGTGGTTGAGGAGAGTAGAATCAAAACAAAGATTGCATGCAAGATCAATTTTCCAATACTATCCGGTTTGATGAAATATGGGGTAATGAAGATCTCAGTTATTAGCACAGTCAGCCCCTGCACCACACCCACCGCAGTAACCCCTAAAATCAATTCTGTATCTATACTGCCACTGGGATCATAATTATTAACCCCGAATGGCTGAAAAATGATCATAAACAATGGAGTATATACTGTAATGACCAAAGCCAGCAGAAACTTATCCTCTAAAGTATCAAGTATACCGACTACCGGTCGTTTCAGTATCTCATTCCATTGATGTGCCATCTCAAATTGGTTTTTCTGAGATTAACACAATAAGAGCTGTAAAGAAAGGGTGATTTCGGACATCACACTTTCGACATTGAACCGTTAGATGCTGACTGCTGGATGAAAGGTATCAGAACTTCAAATGAGATATGAGCAATTAATATCTGTATGAATAGACGTTCGAAAATGCAGTTATCTATTCTGTATCGACCAGTTGTCGTTATTTAATCTAACAAAGACGAAGTACAAAAAAAGCCACATAACTAAGTCATGTGGCTTTGGTATTGTAAAGATCAAAGAGGCTTTTTAAAGTACTGAATCGACTTCTTTCCAATCGAGTCCGAATGCGTCTGCCACATCTCTATATACGATCGTACCCTTTGCGATATTCAGTCCTTTAAGGAGCTCTGCATCATCATTCAGAGCCTGTTTCCACCCTTTATTGGCTAACTGAATAGCATATGGCAGTGTTACGTTGGTAAGCCCCATAGTAGAAGTGTAAGGAACAGCACCCGGCATATTTGCCACACAATAGTGAACAATACCATCCACTTCGTATACCGGATCTTTATGGGTAGTAGGCTTAGAGGTCTCAAAGCAACCGCCCTGGTCAATTGCCACGTCTACCAGCACGGTACCCGGTCTCATTTCTTTTAGCATATCGCGAGTGATCAGATGCGGAGCTTTGGCACCGGGCTTCAAAACAGCACCAATGATCATATCTACATGCGGTAACATCTTTCTGATATTCGCTTCAGAAGAGAACATCGTAGTTACGTTCTTTTCCATTACATCGTCCAGGTATCGCAGGCGTGGCATATTAATATCCATGATGGTGGTATTAGCACCCATTCCGGCAGCGATCTTCGCAGCATTGACCCCGACAATACCGCCACCCAGTACCAGCACATTAGCCGGTGGAACCCCGGGTATGCCACCCATCAATACTCCTCTTCCGCCTTTTGGCTTTTCGAGATAGACTGCACCTTCCTGCGCGGCCATGCGACCGGCTACCTCACTCATCGGGATCAGCAGCGGCAATGAGCGGTCTGCTTTTTCCACAGTCTCATATGCAATTGCGATACATTTTGAATCGATAACTGCTTTTGTAAGCGCTTCTTCGGCTGCAAAATGAAAATAGGTGAAAATCACCTGATCCTCACGCATTCGGGGATACTCTTCAGCAATAGGCTCTTTAACCTTCATGATCATTTCGGCGCGCTTCCACACTTCCTCCACGTCATCGATTATAGTAGCCCCGGCACTGATGTACTCTTCATCAGAAAAACCACTTCCCAGGCCAGCTCCTTTTTGTATCAAAACCTCATGGCCGTTCCTTTTCATCTGAACTACGCCACCTGGCTGAATCGCTACACGATTTTCATGTGTCTTAATCTCCTTAGGTACACCAATGATCATATCAAATGTTGTTTAATTATGGCTAAAAAATTGCGGATGCGAATTTAGGTATTTTTCCTGATAAATATGAGGCTCTTAAAATTTTATATTCCTGCAGTTTACCCACTTCTTGTTATTAATTGTTAAATGACTTTCAGATATTCCTCCGAGGTCATTTCTTTAAACTCAACTAAAAATTCATTTTCCGATATGCAATCCACTGTTACTAAACTACTCATGTTTATCGGACTTACTTCCCTCCTGTTTGCGGGATGTTCGTCCTCTGAAAGCGTTACCTCTCAAAACCGCGGGCCTTCCTCCCGGGCATCCTCCAATGGTTCCGATAAAGGAATCAAAGCTTTCAGCGAAGTTATAAAGGGTGATGCTGAGACTGATGAAGGGCTATTCAACATCCACAAACTGGATGACAAGATCTATTATGAGATCCCCGATTCATTGCTCGGACGTGAAATGCTCATGGTCAGCAGAGTGGCTGAAGTACCTTCTGATTTCTTTGGTTTCTTTTCCGGCGGAGCTAAAACGGGTGAACAGGTACTCACTTTCAGACGACAGGACGATAAGATCCTGATAAGAAAGAAGTCTTATAATGCAGTCGCTGACGAAGAACTACCGGTCTACAACTCCGTACGGGCAAACAATTTTGAACCTATTATTGCCTCTTTTGATATTGAAGCACTGAGCGAAGATTCTTCCGGTGTGGTCATTGATGTAACAGATTTCTTTAAATCAGATATTGAGGCCATAAGCGGTTTGATCAGCTTCTTACGCAGACAGTATCAGGTTCGCCGCCTTGACGCAAACCGAAGTTATATTGAATCAGCGAAGAGTTTCCCGCAGAATATTGAGGTCCGCCATGTAATGACTTACAATGCCGGGAACCCACCTTCTGATCAGGAAACAGCCACTATTTCTTTGCTGATGAGTCAGTCGATGGTATTGCTTCCCGAAGAACCTATGCGTCCACGGTATGAAGATCACCGGGTGGGCTGGTTTACTGTAGACCAGATTAACTACGGACTGGACGAGCAAAAAGCAGCAACTCAAAGCTTTATTAGACGCTGGAGACTGGAACCAAAAGATATGGAAGCCTACAAAAGTGGAGAACTTGTGGAGCCGGTAAAACCTATCGTGTATTATCTGGATCCGGCTACTCCTGAAAAATATCGCTCCTATATCATTCAGGGTATAGAAGACTGGAATGAGGCCTTCGAGGCTGCGGGTTTCAAAAATGCCGTAGTTGCGAAACTCCCTCCTTCCAAAGATGAAGATCCTGACTGGAGTCCTGAAGATATCCGATACTCAACCGTACGCTGGGTAGCTTCTACTATACGTAATGCTGTAGGTCCCAGTGTATCTGATCCACGCACCGGAGAGATCATTGAAAGTGACATTGTATGGTACCACAACCACATGAGATCTTACAGAAATCGTCTTATGATCGAAACAGGCGCTGCTAATCCAGCTGCCAGAAAACTGAAACTGGATGATGATCTGATTGGAGAAACAATGCGTCGTGTGATCTCACATGAGGTTGGGCACGCACTTGGTCTTCCGCATAACATGCAGTCCAGTTCGGCTTATCCGGTAGATTCCCTGAGATCTGGCTCCTTCACTCAGAAATATGGTATTGCTACTACTATCATGGAATATGCGCGACAGAATTATGTGGCTCAGCCTGAAGATGAGAACATCCGTTTCATCCGTCAGATTGGCCCATATGATCTATATTCTATCAACTGGGGATATCGTGTCATTCCGGAAGCTGAGACCCCTGAAGATGAAAAACCTATCCTTGACAGCTGGATCGAAGAAAAAGCAGGAGACCCTGTGTACAGATTCGCATCCTCAACCGGATACGATCCATCGGCACAGACTGAGGATCTGGGAAATGATCCTGTCAAAGCAAGTACATACGGACTCATGAATCTGAAACGAGTTGTACCAAACCTTGTCGAGTGGACCTCAACACCTGGTGAAGACTATTCAGATCTGGAAGAGATCTACGGTGAATTAGTCTTTCAGTGGAACCGATACGCAAGACATGTTGCTACCATGGTGGGTGGTGTATATCAGAATCGTAAAGCTTCCGACCAGGAAGGCATGGTGTATATGCCGGTCCCAAGAGATCGTCAGAAAGAAGCCATGAATTTCCTTCTCGACAATGCTCTTACCACTCCTGACTGGCTGCTGGATGAAGATATCCTCAGAAGGATCGAACATGCCGGAGCTCTCGACCGTATTAAAGGACTTCAGGGTAGTATTCTGGGAAGCCTGATGCGTCCGGATGTGATGCTTCGCCTTAGTGAACAATATGCTTTTGACAATAATGCTTATAACCCGGTTGAAATGCTCCGTGAGCTACGCAGAGGAGCGTTTGCCGAGATCTATTCCGGATCCAGCATAGATGCATTTCGCAGAAACCTGCAGCGTCTGTATATAAATAATGTTGAAGCAGCATTTGGATCAGATTCTGATGACATTAAGGAATCCGATATACTTGCGGTCCACCGAAGCGATCTGCGTCAACTGCAGATCGATCTGAGAAGAGCGGTTGCCCGGAATAACGGTCCGCTAACCGAGGCACACGTAACCGATCTGTTAGAACGAGTAGATGCGATCCTTGATCCTAATGACTAATTGAGAACAGCAGATACTTTTTAATATTTGACTTAAGGCCCTTCGGGGCCTTTTTTATGATCAGGAATCAGAACTCAGTACCCCCGACTATTAAGCTGTTTTTCTCCTCATTTATCTTTACTATTTGATGCATAACGGGATGCACATATATCATCATGTTCAAACGGCTAACACTTCGGAATAAAATATTTCTGATCTCTACAGGTCTGATATTACTGGCCCTGGTATTGATATGGATCTTTGTAAAACCTATCTACCAGCAAACCATAGTTAACGAACGTACAACTATCGTATCTCAGCTACAGGAATATGCCCTGAAACGAGCCGATGTTTCTATCCGAAACTGGCAACAGGCAACCACTTATCTCAGTAATCAGATCATTGAAACACCGGACGCTGCTCAGGATCTGATCACGAAGACCATAAACCTCACTCCTGGTTTGATGCGGGTATATATAGGAGAAGATAACAGCCCGGATCCAGTTGCCATTACCCGAGGAGATGCATCAACCCTGGATTTCGATCAGATAGAGTATGACTGGGTTCCTTCAACGATGGATTCCCAGATCCTTGTTAGCTGGTATGATATGGAAGAAATAGACGTTCTTTTCTTTGCGACCCAGCGGTTTATACAGATCGGCCAAACGGTGTTCAGGATCAGGCTCTTATTTGACGCCAGCCGCATTTCGGAAGAATTACTGAATATTCCTCTGGGAGGAAATTATCAGGTATCGGTTCTTCAGAATAATTCCCAGGTAATTCTGGGTAGTGACAGCCTTAATTATCCTGCAGATCTTTTATCATCAGACGGATCTTCTCAATTCAGGAAGCTGAGCCTCGCAGGCAATGAATGGTATGTTCTAACCTCCGCTTTTCAGACTATACCGGTCTGGCACGTAATCTCTGTTGATGATGCATTCATTTTGCAACCGGTAACAAATATGATCCGCTACACACTCATTGCTGCCGGGTCGATCTTTTTACTGATGATCTTTTTCAGTTGGTACATCAGTAAACGAATAAACAGTCCGGTAAAGGCGATTATTACCGACGTGGAGAATATGCAGGATCTGGACTTTGAAAAAGAAATCAGGCCTGTGGAACTTCCGGAATTCCGGATCATGAGAGAAACGCTGGAAAGTATTCGACTGAAACTTCAGCGCTATAAAGAGATGAATGTAGAAAGGATCATTCTCGAAGAGTGGAAAAATAAGTACCTCATGACCTATACAGAGGATATGCTGGGCTTTCTTGATGAATCACATCAGTTCAGCTTTACGAACCGGACTCTGACTGATTTTCTTACCGAACTGGGTGTCAGTATTGAAAACGGTAAACCAGAACTGATCCTGGAACATCCTGAGATCCAGACCGGTGAGCCCGCACGATCCGAATACAATAATGACCCTTATAAGATCTATATAACTAATCACGAAATTCAGCATTTTAAAGAAGGCCAGCCTGAATTTTATGATTATCAGCAGGTATCGATTGAGGATCGAAATGGTAAAGAACATGCTGCCATGATTCTCATCCATGATAAGACTGAAGAAAGGCTTCTGGACATTAAACGAAATGATATGATCAATATCATTGTCCATGAACTGAAGAATCCGGTGGCAGGCATTAAAGGACTTTCAGAACTGATTCTCGAATCTGAGAATCCGGATCCGGTTCAGTATCGTAATCTTGTACAGGAGATCTCTAATGCAGGAGAAAGAATGAATGCTCTTGTGAACAGATTTCTGGATGTACAGAAACTGGAACTTGGGCGAAAAGAACTGGTATATACTTCTTTTAACTTTGTAGAGTTATATGAGGATGTTATCTCTATCCTTAATCCGCAGCTCATGAAGAATAACATTAAGATCGATATGCTAAAAACCGGTTATGGGTTTACGATGAATGCCGAAAGAGATCTGATCTTTGATGCCGTGCAGAACCTGATTAGTAATGCCATTAAATACGGTGATCCCGGAAGAACCATGGAAGTTGATATTAAGAATACTGGTGATCTGCTCCGTTTCAGTATAACCGACTTCGGATACGGTATCAGCCTTGAAGACCAGAAGAAGGTTTTTGAAAAATTCTTCAGGGTTAAATCTAATGCTAAATCAGCCCGGGTAGCCGGTACTGGCCTGGGACTGGCTTATGTTAAAGAGATCGTAAATCAACATAAAGGAGAGATCAAACTTGAATCTAATGAAGAGATCGGGTCCAGGTTTACTATAGATATTCCAATTAAACCGGAATCAGAGTCATGAGATTATTTCTACCCCTTCTTTTTATCATCCTATTAGGAAGTACGATACAGGCACAGGATAACAGCCTGACCTTTTCCTCGGGTGAACTTCAGTCAGTAGCTGACAGACTCAGCGGTAATGCTCAATACTGGCCGGTCATTCTGGAACTGGCTGAACATAATGTTCCTGAAAATACTTTTTATCTGACTGCTGAGGATCTGTTGATCCTCAGTAACTTATCCGATCTGAATACCGAATTTGAGGCTCAGAGATCCCGGATTAAGGGTCTTGTGGAATCCGGAGCTGCGATTTTTGCAGAAAATGAACTCGATGACGTTCAGCAAATGATCGCTAATTACCAGGCAGCCATAAAGACCGGTGATATTGATAAACTATTCGAGATCGGTCAAAACCTGGGATCGGCTATTGATCATGCCGAAAAAGTACTGCAGGAAAATCGCATCGCTGATATTGAAGCCCAGATCGAACGCAAACAAGGCATTGTAGAAAGAAGACAAGGATTACTGGGACAGTGGACAAATGCTGATCGCGGGGATCTTTTAAAACAGTCTGATGGTATCAAGACTCTGGAACAAAGCTATGCCAGCCTTTCATTTTCTGATGGTTCCGCTTTAAAAGTAGATCCCAGTACTACCGCGATCATTCGGAGATCCAGGATTGATCGTCTTAGCGAGAATACGGATACCGAGATCAGTCTTGAAAACGGAAGTGTGCTGGCCAGACTCTCAGCAGCCGGTAAAGAGCGAAGCAGTTATATTCTGAATGCCGGTACTTCATCTACCGAATTAAGAAGTAGAAATTTCTTTGCTGAAACCGATTCCTCTGATACCGTGAAGCTTACCAATTACGACGGAGAAGCCAGTGTTAACTCCAATGATGTGGTTATCACCATAGGCAAGAATGAGGGAACTATTGTGGAACGAGGCAAAGCTCCCCTTCCACCCCGGAAATTGCTGCCTGCTCCCGCAATCCCGTGGGCCTCTTCAGATACCGTTATTAGCAACGACCGATTCCTTTTCCGTTTCAATGTAGTTGCCAAAGCCTCACAATACCGTATTGAATATGGAGCGGATAATAATTTCAGCGGAAATACCAATGGGCGGACGGTCAACGATAACCAACTTCTGATCAATAATATCCCTGACGGGATCATTTATGTCAGAGTACAGGCAATAGACAGCCTGGGATTGCGCGGACCATTCTCTAATACCGTAAGAATCCTGCGCAGTGATGACCGGAAAGCTCCTCCCGTATTTATCAATGATAGTCAGAATAATATAATCTTTACTCTAAACAGCCGTAAGACCCTGACAGGTATTACCGAACCCAGCGCCCGACTAAGTGTTTCAGGAAGTGAGGTGTCCGTATCTCCTTCCGGTAAATTCTCTTTTACCCTCACTAATTTAAATGATGAGCATATGATCCCGGTCAAAGTTTCGGATCGGTCCGGAAACTCATCTGAAAAGACATTCAAAGTTATTCGACTACAGGAAAACAAGCTTTTTGATATCAATTATACCGGGGCGACAGGAACGGATACAGTCGTTTATTCCCAAAATAACATTTCTATCAGCGGGACTGCCTATCCGGGACTTACATTTATCATTGAAAACAATAACTTTATAAAGGAAGTCAAAACAGATATGAATGGCCGCTGGGGTGCTACATTATATCCCACAGATGGTTACCTTATCATCAAAGTGTTAAATACAGGCAGTTCTAAGGAATATTTTTCAAGATCTGTAAGAATTCAATCAGAATAGACAGATAATGAGATCAGCCGGGATCATCATCCTGATTTTATCGTGTTTCAGCATATCCCTTCAAGGGCAAGGGTTACTTTTGTGGCAAAATGGTGCTGATACTGTTGGTATCGGAACTACCGACGTTTGGATCAAGCCGGATAATTCATCTCCTTCAGAAGTCTTATTGGAGATCTATGACGGTGACATTGGAGGTAAACTGGATAAAGTAACCGGTGCTAACCGTATTCTTCCATCCTATTCTCTCTATCGGTTCAATGACCTTTACCGGCTTCAGGATGGAATGCCCGTACCCCTTAATTCATCTCCGGTACCCGTCAGCAGTGCCAGGATCACCAATTCCTCAAAATACGATGCTCGCTGGTCTCCTCTTTTCGAGATCAGACCGGGACCTGAGAATGGTTATATTTTGAGGACCGAAACACCTGCTGATCGTTTTGATCAGCTATACGGATTGAGATTTGGCCAGGACCGTGAGAACAAAGGCTGGGTGATCTTAACCAAGGATCTGAAGGCTGCTATTGTAAGTTCCGGAAAAAACGATGTGTTTCAGCTAAAACAAAGATATTCAGGCCAGGATCATAATAAACCCCTGTTGCTGCAAAGTTATGGGAATATAAGTGCCTATAAGATCGACTTATTTGGAGACACAACTTCCATAGATAAAACAGAATTTAGCCCTCCCCTGTATGCGGTAAACAACCAATGGGCTCTTAATATAGAGTCTGACCAACCCGGTATTCACCTCTTTACGTTAAAAGCGAAAGACGAACAACCTGTACAGTGGATCTATGATCCAAGAAACCCAGCTTCACTGATGGGCAGTCGTGCCGTTTTAAATGAGACCGTGGAGTCGCGATGCACAGAAAAATTATACTCATTAAGTATGGATGAGCTTCCGGCCTCCTATGTAGGAAAAACCAACTGGTACCTCAACGGACAACCTGCCGGTACCGGCCAACTGGTACCTATTGTATTTGAAAGGCGGGGCCCTAATGAGATCATGACCGTTACCCCGGGAAACGATCCCGGTCTGTTACCGGCTTACCTGATCAGAAGACAAAGTGTATTTATTAATACTCCTCCGGTGGTAGAGGTAACGGTTCCCTCGGATGAGATCTATACATCTGAATTACTATTGCTCTCAGCTCAGAACTCTTATGATCCGGAAGGAAAGAAATTATCGTATCTGTGGTACGTGAACGGAGAAGTAAAGGGTGTTGACCCGGTCTTCAAGTTTAGTGCTGCAGAACCCTCCATATACGAGATAAAACTCTTGGTTTCAGATCAAGGCTCGAATAGTGAATGCAGCCAGACCGAATATTTTAAGCGCATTCAGGTAAAACCTAGATCTGATTTCGATATAGCTATCCCTCCCTTTGTTGAACCCGACTCTTCAGTTTCTGTTGCTGCACTGATTCCGCAACAGCATATGAATGAAGAGCTTGTATATACCTGGAGCGGGGATGAGATTGAGACTTCAGAAAATCAAAGATCATTTAGTCTGAGGACCTCTCAGCCAGGTAATTATGCGATCTCTCTTCGTGTAAAAGTTCCTTCAACAGGACAGACCTATACCATTGAACGTAATTTCAGGGTCACCTCTCCTCCCGACCCGGTAATGAAAATACCTTCAGTGGCCGCTCCAGGTGACCTGATTACCCTGGATGCTTCCGGGTCTACAGCTTCCACCGATACTCCCCTATCTTATGAATGGAAGATCAACGGTGTAACGGTTGCTAATACTCAGATAGCAACCCTGAACCTTACAAAGCCTGGAGATTATACTGTTCAATTGACAGTGAATGACGGGCTTGGTCTGGCCAATTCTACTGCCAGTATTTCAAAAAATCTTCACATCAATAGTCCTCCCCAACCGATCATTACCGGACCGAGGATCAGTGCTAATTCGGTGGTCAACTTCAGTGCGACAGAAAGTGTAGATGCTGAGACTCAAAGTCTTGATTACCAATGGGAAATTTCAGGTGAGGAGAATTCCACTTATAGCGGCCCCTCTATTACTCATCGCTTCAGCCAAAGTGGTACGTACACCATACGCCTCGAAGTGGATGATACTGAGGGTTTATCGAATTCCATCTCGGTGATCGAGCAGACCATCCTCATTAATCAAAACCCGGTAGCCGTTTTTGATGTACCTGAATTAGTTGCTCCCGGTCAGCAGATCAGACTTGATGCATCCCGCAGTTATGACCCGGATGGTGAGATCTATCGCTATGAATGGCTACTGAACGGTGTTATCAGAGCCACAGGCGAACGTGCTTCTGTAAGTATCGACGAACCGGGTGAACAGATCATCAGTTTGAAGATATTTGATAATTCCGGAGATCCCGTTGCGGTGTCTCTAAGCTCAGCCACTGTGCGTGTGAACGCACCTCCTGTTCCCCGCTGGAAGGTAAATGTTACTGAAGTCGTTGCCGGCGAAGAAATACAATTTGATGCTTCAGAAAGTATCGATCCTGACGGGGAAATTACATCGATCGAATGGGAATTCGATGACGGGCAGGTTCTGAGCGGAGAAACGGTTAGCAGATCATTTGATACTTCAGGAAATAAGAATTTTACACTGCGTGTTTCAGACAACGAAGGCATATCAAATTCGATAGTTACTGTCCGTGGCTCTACCAATATCAATAATGCTCCTGCAATTGTAACTGAAACGGAGATCTTCTCAAATTCACTCGATATAAACCTCGATGCTTCCTCTTCCTACGATCTGGACAATGATCCAATGAATATTACCTGGTCATTGCCCGACGGATCCAGGAGAAATGAATTTCAGTTTACCTGGAAAGCTCCCGGCCCCGGTATCCATATAATCGGTCTGCAGCTTGATGACGGAAGAGGTTTGCCCAACAGCCGTAGTCAGGAAATGATACGGGTACTGGTCAATCGTCCGGTAAAAGCGGTTGTTGATTCACTCATCACCGCCTGCTCCGGGAAAGTGGTTTTGTTTAACAGCTCAGAAAGCTATGATCCTGATGGTGATCCATATATCGTAAACTGGGAATTCGGAGATGGAAACAGCAGTAATGAGGCTAACCCGGCCTATATCTATAGTAATCCAGGAACCTACCAGGCTAAAGTATCTATGACGGATGGAATTTCCCGACAGCAGACAGTTGCCAAAATTCCGGTCATTATAGAAGGCTCTCCTTTCGCTAAAATGAATATGCAGGATACTACGATCTGTGTAAATACCCTGTTGGAACTGGATGCCACCGGAAGTTCAGACCCGTCCGGTACCCTTCCTTCGCTTACCTGGGAAATGGGAGACGGTACCATTCAATCAGGACTGAAAACAAGGCATATTTTTACGGAGCCCGGCACCTATACCCTGTCTCTTATTGCGGAAGGATCAGGATCCGGGGCCTGCAGTAATATCAGTCAGGTTTCAGCAGAAATACGTGTGATCGAAGGACCTCAGGCTTCTTTTGAACTGCCGCAATGGGTAACACCGGGTGATGAGATCACATTAGACGCTTCCGCCTCTACCTCAGATATGCCTATCGATCGTGTTGAATGGACCATTGACGGAGACTCCACACAGTATCTTGAATATGGTATGAACACGAGCCATACTTTCCTGGAAGCAGGTGAATACTTTGTGACCCTTAATCTTTTTACGACCGGAAGCGGCGGATGTAATTCCGTAAGCCTCACCCGTACTGTAAACGTGAATGCCCCCCCGGAACTGAACTGGAATGTACCTGATAACATCGCAGCTGGTGAAGATATTCTGCTTGATGCAACCGGGTCCGTAGATCCCGACGGTTACATTGCTGATTATAAATGGTATCTGGATGGGGAACTGATCAGTCCGAATGTAACCGAAATTCTAAATCTTACAGAAACAGGGTCTCATGTTCTAAGACTCGAAGCAACCGATAACTCTACTGCCGGTAATAACAGATCTATTCTTGAGAAAGAAATTTTCGTGAATGCAGCCCCCGAAGCACGTATATCGTTCGGAAACCGGAAAGTAAATGTGAACGACGTTATTCCACTGGAGTATAATACTAGTACCGACAGTGACGGTGACCCTGTTACTGCCAGCTGGTATGTAAACAGCCGGCTCTTTACCAATAATGAATTACGTATCGATCGCATTCAAGCTTATTCCGTCAAATTAATAGTGGATGATGGCAGAAATGCAGCTAATTCAGTTGACTCAGCAATGGTAATTCTGAATCCGCAGAATATCCTTCCCTCTTTAGAACCATTGATCCCTAAACGTATTGTTATCGGAAATACCCTGACTCTTGAGGATATACAGGTTGATCCAGCACTGTGGAGATTCTATCAGCAAAGGTCTCTAAATAGATTCTGGGAAGCGGGTAGCTTGAATGATGACCAGATCATTCTGCAGTATATTGTTAACCGTAATGCGATCTATGAGGCCTCCTATAACATTACGGTATTACCTGAATTAGCCTTTATCGAGGAAAACAGCGTTATCGAAAGACAGTATAACCCTTTGAATCCTGAAGTAATACTCCGGGTTCCTGAGGTAAACAGAGACATAGACCAGGTCAGGGTACGCTGGTATCGCGGAGAAACTCTTCTCGGAAAAGGACCTCTTCTTAATTACAGGGCTCAGGCCGGCACCAATTCCATTCGTGTCGAAGTCGAAGATTATCAGGTTCACGAAGCAGAGACCATCACCAGAGAACTCACCATCAACTTCAGAGAATGAAATGACCTGCCACTTAGAATCCCTTTATTTTGAGATAATAAGTTGGTAGTTTGATCTGATAATCAATCGAGCATAGACCTTGAAAATAGTGATCATAGGCGCTGGAGAAATAGGTTATGATCTGGCCAGCGTTTTATCCAAAGAAAAACACGACGTTTCGGTACTGGACAGGGAAAAAGACTGTTTAAACAGAGTATCTGACACCCTGGATGTACTAACGGTTGAAGGTAATGCTACATCGGTGAAAGATCTCGCCAAGGCCGGTGTCAGTGAATGCGATATCCTGATCTCCGTTACTTCTATTGATGAGGTCAATATGGTTGCTGGAATGATCGGCAAGCGCCTTGGGGCAAAAATGGTGATCGCAAGAATTCGAAGTAACGAGTTTTCTGATCCTAATGCTCCCCTTACCCCTTCTGACCTGGGTATTGACGTTATGATTCACCCGGAACTTAGTGCCGCACATGAGATCGTACAGCTCCTTAAAAGATCTGCTGCAAGTGATGTGATCAATCTGGCAGAGGATCGGATGCAGCTGGTGGGAATCCGACTGGAAAGAAACTCTCCTTTGATAGGAAAGACACTCATTGATTATGCTTCGTCGCATCAAGATATCACATTCCGGGTAGTGGCGATTGGTCGCCGGGGGCTAACCCTTATACCAAAAGGATCGGTACGGCTTCAGGCTTTTGACCAGATCTTTGTACTTGCCAAGACCGAGGATATACCTAAAGTCATTGAGACTACCGGAAAGAAAGAGACGGAATTAAACCGTGTGATGATCGCCGGAGGTTCAGCCATTGGGTCTATGATAGCCCGACTGCTGAGCAATGATGAATCTAAGAACTGGTCGATCAAGCTGATCGAACCAGATTACGAAGTTGCAGAAGAACTCGCTATCGAGCTGAAAAATGCCATGGTGCTCAATGGTAATCCTACCGATCCAGATTTGCTTGCTACGGAGGGTATTACCGATATGGATGCCTTTATTGCAGTAACGGAAGATGAGGAATCCAATATCATTTCCTGTCTGATGGCCAAGCATCTGGAAGTTAAAAAAACTGTAGCTCTGGTATCGAAGCCCGATTTTATACCTCTGGCCCAGACCATTGGCCTGGATGCCGTGATCAATAAAAAAGTAGCTGCCTCCAATGAGATCCATCGCTTTGTACGTAAAGGAAGAGTGATCTCTGTTACGGAATTAAGGGGGATCAAAGCAGAAGTCATAGAACTACAGGCCTCCCCAAAAGCAAAAGTGATCGATAAACCCCTTCAGAAACTTAAGTTGCCTGATGGCTGTGTGATCGGCGGGGTTTTATGCAACGGATCGGTTGAGATCGCTACTGGTTCTACGGTAATCAAAGCGAATGACCGTGTAATGGTATTCTGTCTTCCGGAAGCCATCGACAAGATCACTAAACTCTTTCAGTAATGTCACTTTCGAATATTGCTGCTTTCAATCGTACCAACCTGGACTTTAAGGTCGTTGCAGGTATTTTGGGAGCTTTTATATTTTTTCTGGGCTTTGCGCTTTTACTGCCGGCCGGAATTGATCTTATCTATAAGGAAGACACCTGGCATTCCTTCCTGATTTCTGCCCTGATCGCTTTTGGTCTGGGTGGGACTCTATGGTATTTTTTCAAACCTAAAGAAGAACTTCGTGTACGTGAAGGATTTATGGTCGTAAGTCTGACCTGGATTACACTTTCTCTGGTAGGAGCGATCCCCTTCCTCATCTCTGGTATACTGGACAGCTATACAGATGCGGTTTTTGAAACTATTAGCGGGCTGACAACCACCGGATCCACCATTCTTGGCGGTACCACCAGTGATGGTATTACAAATCCGATGATTGAAGACCTTCCCAAAAGCTTCCTATTCTGGCGCTCACTTGCTCACTGGCTCGGAGGAATGGGTATCATCGTTTTATCTATTGCAATCCTTCCACTACTGGGTGTAGGCGGTATGCAGCTGTTTCAGGCTGAATCACCGGGTCCCACCACCGATAAGCTTACTCCAAGAGTTCAGGAAACCGCTAAATTATTATGGGTGGTTTATGTAGCCTTCACTTTTGCTGAATTTCTGCTTTTGTGGATCCACCCATCGATGGACTGGTTTGATTCCGTCAATCATGCTATGGCAACACTGGCTACCGGCGGGTTTTCAACCAAAAATGCCTCCATTCAAGGTTTCGATTCTGCATACATAGACTGGGTGATCACAGCATTCATGTTCTTTGCAGGGATCAACTTCGCAATGCATTTTCGCTTGCTTAGAGGAGATGCAACCAGCTTCTTCTCAAACCGTGAGTTGCGTTTTTATGCTCTGGTTACCTTTCTGGCCGTAATTGGGCTAAGTCTGTCACTGTGGTTATTCAATAACTACCATATTGGTGAAGCACTCCGTTATGGAGCATTTCAGGCAGTAGCTATTATTACCACCACCGGCTTTGGTACCGACGATTATGAGTTATGGTACTCTTTCGGAACCTTCCTTCTGTTCATTTTATTTTTTACCGGCGGATGTGCCGGCTCGACCGGTGGTGGCATCAAAATGATCCGGTGGATGATCATGATCCGGAATACCTTTCGTGAGATTAAGCAGATCATTCACCCAAAAGCAGTACTTCCGATACGAATTGGTGATCAGACCATTAATCAGGGTATACAGCGTACAGTTCTCTCCTTCTTTATTCTTTATATAGTGATCTTTGCTATCGGCTCACTGGTCATTTCTCTTTTCGGTTACGATCTGATGTCTTCGATGGGAGCTAGCATCTCAGCTCTCGGCAACATCGGTCCCGGGTGGGGTGAATTCGGCCCGACTGACAGTTTTGCTAAGATGCCTTACTTCGGTAAGTGGGTTCTCATCCTGCTGATGATGGTGGGTCGTCTTGAGATCTTCACAGTGCTCATCCTCTTCTCTCCTGCATTCTGGAAACAGTAACCTTTTCACGTCTTTCTGGAAAAGGTTACAGGAAATGAGATCCGATTTACTTTCCGTGCGTCATAATTAAGAACTTAAATATCAGCCTTCTCTACGCGAAGACGTTATCTCATTCTTATTTTTGATCGTATATTCTTAATTGAATTTGATCCAGTTCAGATCTTCCAGCCACTGGATCAGTGCAGGCATAAAAGTGACAGAAGTAAGCAAGGTCATTCCAATCCCGATCACAGCCATGATTCCCAGTGACTGAAGTCCGGGATGAGAGGTGAATAATAAACCCGCAAAACCCAGCATAGTAGTAACCGATCCCATAGTAATATGCTGACCAGTACTGGAGAGTACAGCCCACATACTGTTTTTTCCTTCTTCACGGTAGCGGTGTGCCAGGTGAACCCCGCTATCTTCTCCGATTCCAAGGATGGCAGGTAACACAACAAGGTTATAGAAATTAAACTGAAGGCCAAACAACATCATGATTCCAAACAGCCAGAGTAGCCCTACCAGTAAAGGCAACATCGATATGATCGACCACCTGAATGACCGGAATGAGATCAGCATAAATATATATATGAAAATAAAGGTAGCTCCCACCATATAAGGACTCTCAGTCCTCATCAGGTCCAGCATAGACGCAGCAACTATTGAGGTACTTGCTGCATACAGTTCCTTACCATTCTCAAGAGTTACCACGCCAACATCGTTTTTGAAGGCAATTGATTTTCGCCCGTCACTGAGACCGACCGAAGGATATACGATCACAAACCGACCAACTTCTCCGTCTTTAGTGATAAATCTGGATTTAAGATAATCGGGAATCTGATCAAGTGTGAGCGGGCTTCTTGTCTGAGCAGCTTTTCTGAGTTTCTCAATTTCTTCGTCATCATTATTTACCAGAACAGGATCCTGCAGCAACTCCCGAATTTCAGCGATCTTCATGAGTTTCTCCTGTTCCGCCAGTGTATCTGCCGGAAACCTTTCCTGGAGTGCCTCCACGCTTTCTATGGTTGGGGAAACGGTATCAGATTCCATTCGGTAATTGATGATCTGAAGTATTTCGTCTACCTGCTCGTCATTCTCTGCGATGATGTATGCCGGGTTTCTTTTGTTGCCGTCATCCACCTGCCCTGCTACTTCTCTGAACTTTTCGTATTCCGGGAATTTGGGTTCCAGTTCTCCGAAATCATACTGAAAACTCAGAGAGTTACTGAAAAAGACGATCACAGCAGAGATGACCAGGCCGGATACAACAATTGTTCTGGACAGTGGATATCGATGAGTCTCAACTTCATGGTGCTCATCACGATCATCATTCAGAAGGATCCAGTTAAATTTCTCAAAAATGATCAGCAGACAGGGCATCACATAAAGCATACAGAAAAGTGCCAGAAGTATCCCGGTTCCGGATATAAATCCGAATTCTGAAAATCCCCTAAAATCTGCAAACATCAGTATATAAAGAGCAGCTGCGGTCGTAAAAGCACTTACCAGAATAGCTTCCCCGGTCTTTTCATTCGTTTCGTTGATTGCATCAACCACACTCATTCCGGCAGACCTAAGCTCAATGTAGCGGGCATAAAAATGGATCCCGTAATCGATTCCCAGGCCAAAAAGGATCACAAATAATACGGAGGTCATCGTATTCAACATGCCCAGATAAAAATAGGTAAGCCCGAATGTCCAGATTAGACTTATTAATAATGGTATTCCGATCACCAGCACAGGGATCGGCATACGAATAAAATGTTCCCAGAATGAGTGGTTCTGATTGGACTCGTTGCCACTTTTGTAATGCAGATATTTTTTCACAAAGAAATAGATCATCACCAGCAGGATCACACTGGAAATACCGGTAGCAAAACTTCCGATCACGTCATTCATGATCGAAGTCAGTTCTTCCAGATGACGTTTTAAGCGCCCTCCGAACTGTACTTCCATTTCCGGATGGTAGGATGCAGGATCCATGGAGGCCAGCAGTGAGTCGTAAGTAGCAAACATATCCTCAAGGTATTGTATGTCGCTCTTGGACCCTGTTGGAAAGAATTTAACTACAATCACCGTAGAATCTTCATTTACCGGGTATTCAGAAGGGACGATCAGCTCATAGCTTTCCTGAAAATCCTCTGCTTGTTGTTCAGTTGACTCTTCTTCATCAAGGTCTTCTTCAAGGTCAAAAAAGAAGGGATTAGCCTCCTGTTTTGCATCTTCGATCTCATCTTCCAGCCATTGCTTAACATCTGTCAGCTCCTGATCACTGGCAAGATATAATGCATTATTACTGATAAATTCTGTCTCATTCCTGAATTCAGCCCGCTCGAAATAATTATCCTCATATCTTGGGTAGTATAGGTCCAGGGTCTTCGGGATAAGATCTTCAGCAAATTTTTTATTTGCCTCAAAGCTTGGCGACTTGATCGCCACCTGCATTTCCGTTTCTCCCCCTACTGTTTCCTTCAGTTGATTCAGGGCCAGAACATTGGGATGGTCCTTAGGCAGTAAATTGGCAATATCAGTATCCACTTTTAGCTGTATCGCATAATAAGCAGAAACAGAGGCTATGATCAGGCAACCCAGCAGAACAAGCCATGGATGTCTGATATTTAAATTAAGCAGTGGTTTAAATAACTGAAGAATTTTCTTCATGTGGGTATTTGGGGTTTAGAGAGAGCCAAAATTAATAAAAATGTCAATCAATGGTCAGTGATTTAAGAAATATATCATCGTAGTCAGCATTGGCATTTTTCCGGGTACTATCACCATCACTTAAGATAAGTATTGCCAGCGGCTTTGCGGGAGGCTTATCTCCGAACAACCGACGGTAATCTTCTACGATATTTCTCTCAAAGGTCTGCCATTTACCGGCATTGTCATCCCCTGATCCTATAACAATAATTTTCTGATTACCGTAGAACTTGGACATCTCTTTTCCTTCAGGCAGTGTTGAGCTCCATGTATAACGTATTGATTTGGGGACTTTCTTAAAAAGTACTTTTCCAAGGTCGAAAACCACATAAATGCTGGCCGCTGTATCATTTCGGTCACTGTCATCCTCATTTGCACCTTCCGGAATCTCATGGATCCTCCACCTCCAGTGCAGTACCGGTGTTTTATAGATATCAATATTATCCTTATTTGCCAGTGGGTAATTGAGATGCTTTCCGCTTTGCCCGTTGTAATTAAGAAATTTATTGCCATTCTCCGACATTACCTGATACTTATATTCATTCCGGATGTCGCCGGTATAGGTGTATGGCAGGTTATTTCCACGCTGATTGTACCATTTTTTTGGGAGGTTGCCGATCTCTTCATTTTCGAAATCCTCGATCATGAAAATATCACCAACACTGTCCTGAGCTTTTAGCCTGGTACTGCTAATTATTAATAGTAAGAGCAGTGCGAATAAATGTGTAATTTTCATGTCTTCAGATTACCTTTAGAAAAATTATTTCAGCTAAGGATATTGATTATAGCTGTAACTATTAAAAGATTCTTTTATTGAGTCATTATGAAGATGTCTGCAAAGAAATCAATGAAAATTCTGCTTTTTACGTTCTTAACCTTTGGTATTCTGGTAGGAACGCACCTGGGTGAATTCTGGCCACTCAGCATTTATCCCATGTTCTCTAAGGCAGGCAATCCCTGGACACGCGCTTTGGTACGTGATATTGAAGAACTTCCAACCGACTCAGCTGTATGGAATACAAGAAACATCAATACCCTGCCCGGCAAACAAGTTTCGCTTGCGGAGATCGGAGTTGACCAGATCGATTATTCAAATTTTGTATCCAAAACTAAAAACTGGAATTCGGAGCGTATTCAGGCACTCAGAACCATGCTTGGCGAAGAATACCTGCAGGAACAGAATTTTATGATCTATAAGGTACAGGGTAAGCTCACAGATGACGATAGCGTACTAATCGATTACGTACCTATCCTTTACTTCTCATCTGACCGAAGCTATTTCAATCCAAATTTTGACTCTACTTATTACTTTCAGCAATGATAATCATTGATGCGATCCGCCGGAATTTATACGAAAAACCCGAGACACTAACCGGGTCTCATCTTCTGTATTTTAAGTTGTTTGAGCTCTTTGTAGTAGCAGAGACTATCCATCTGGCTTGGTACTGGGGGTTTTATACTTTAAAGATCACCGATGTAGTGCTTCCACTGGGCATTGCTAACTACATCGATATATCTTTCATGCACGGTAATAATCTGCCTATTTATAATGCAATAATCATAACCGTGCTCGCAGTTATTACTTATTTCAGAATAGGTTCTAAGTTCCAGTATGCCATATTGCTGCTTCTGCTCCATTTTCAATACGTGGCCCGATTTTCGATCGGAGAGATCCCTCATAGTGCTAACCTCATTGGTATGAGTTTACTGGGCTTTGCTCTGGGAAATATTTTCTTCAGTAAATATGCTCCAAAATATCGCTTTATTCTTGGTACTATTCTATTCTTTGGGGGACTGGGCTATACTACCGCAGCGATCTCTAAACTGATCGGTACCGGGTTCAACTGGATTGACGGCAGGCACCTTTGGTTGTGGATCGGTGAAAAAGGAACCGATATCCTCTCCCGTGATGGAGCCTGGCAACCTAATTTTCTTCAGGGTATGGCGATCAGTAGTATTCCGGTTGCCACTATGATTCTGATCGTAGGTTTACTGACAGAATTCTTTGGCTTTTTGATGTGGTTTCGCAAAACAAGGCCTTTCATAGCCACATTTCTGATCGGAATGCACATCGGAATTACTCTTAGCATGAATATTCGCTTTGATGCATTTGTAATTGAACTGATCCTGCTGGGATATCCATGGGCTATATGGCTGAATAAGATCAGACCGGGATATACTTCTCTGGCACTAAAGAAATTTATATAAGAAATTTGCTTCTCAAGGACTCTAAACACAGCATATGAATATTTTTAATGAACTAAAGATCAAGATCGCCGATCAGCCTTTTATCTTTGTTCCCCTTTCAATTTTTGCACTGCTTCTGATCTTATCCGCATACTTCTTCAGCCTGAAAGTATTCATTTTGACAGGCTTCTTGCTTCTCTTTTTGCTCACCAGCAGTACTATCTGGCATACTTATCGTTCGGTAACCGAAGAGCATTCCAATCAGCTCCAAAGTATGCAGGCATTGTTATCCATTCAGAATTTTATAAATCCCAGAGCCCCAATTCCTCCTATGGTTGGATGGGCTGCTCACCCCGTATTGATCAGCAATATTCTGGAGGTCATCCACGAACATGATGTTAAAACCGTACTGGAACTGGGAAGTGGCTCCTCCACTATTATTACTTCCTATTATCTTGAATCGCTGGAAGGTGACAGAAAACTTATTTCCCTGGATCATGACGGCAATTTTCTCGAGCAGACGCGTAATCAGGTTCGTCTTCATGAACTGGAAAACATCGCAACCGTACATCATACCCCTCTGGTCAAATACAATGATTTCACCTGGTATGATATCAGCGACCTGGAACTGGAAAAAGGTTCGGTAGATCTGCTGGTGGTAGATGGTCCGCCTATGAAAACGCAGACCAAGGCACGTAAGCCTGCGCTGTATGTTCTCAAAGAATATCTTTCTGATAATGCGGTTATCATAATGGATGATGCCAACCGGGAAGATGAAAGCGAGATCGCCAGAGAATGGGTTAAAGACTTCCCAGGATACACCCTCAAGCATAAACACAGTTCTAAAGGGGTCGCGATCCTGACACCTGACCGTAACCAATAAGATCCTGGTCAGTCACGCCACAGGAAATCCAGTCTGAGAGCATCTCCCAGGTTTTTCCAATCCTCTTTTTCGATAAGCCGGAGCGCCGATCCCGATAACAGGAAGGCCGTCAGGTAGAAAACTGAAACATATAAAAGTCCTTCTGTGTGACTCCATTCAGGAAAAACGAATTTACGTATTGCCCATCCAAATGCTCCCAGCGTTACGGTAAGGGTGAGTAGTTTCAGATAGTATAAGATCGGGAGTACATTTACGGGCGAAACCTTCAGATGACCTGCGATCAGCCTGAGGAGTATGACCATATTGATAAGATTTGCCAGGAAAGTAGACGCAGCGGTACCTATTATACCGAATTGTAAGGTCATCGGTATGCTGAATATCAGGTTGAGCACTACCAGGTTGATACTGATCCTCAATATTCCTTTTGTATCTCCAAATGCCTGAAGAATACTGCCAAAGTGTGCCACCCGCATTAAGGTGATCATATTATAGATCTGAAAAGGAATTATAGCGGCAGTGTAATTGGTGTCTCCCGTCTCAAATAATAGCGGGATCAGGTCGGGTGCCAGCGCTATAAAAAGTGCACTCAGCGGAACTGTAAGTAACGCTACTTTTTCGATCCCTTTATGCCATAGTTCGAGCAGGCTCTGCCCTTCGCCCTGAAGCTTGAGTTTCACATAACGGCTGATCAGAACCGAACCTACTGCAAATGGGATCACTCTGATGATAGGTACTTCCTGTGCTCCCACCTGATATTCTGCAAGCGCCAGCTCGGTTAAAAAGAAGGATACAACAAATTTGTCAATGTACTTATTGAACTGGTTGACCAATGAAGAGAATCCCAGCGGTACCGAGAATCTGATTTGTTCAATGATATTTCCTTTCGGTGTGCGAAGATCACCTTCGGGCAATACCATCATAAGCCAAAGCGCTGAACCGATAAAACGAATAGCTGCATAGCCCATCATTCCATACAGCGCAAACCGGACATCATAACCGAGCCAGAGCGGACCTATCAACGCTGCAAACGACATAGCACTGGTTATGATCTGGTACCAGCCTGCTTCTCTTTGGCGGTCCAGAGCCAGCAGCACATTATGCACAGGCCAGGTAGGTATTTCCAGGACTGCTATCACAGCAAGCAGTGGCAGAAAGGTCTGTATCTGATCTACAACCTCAGGACTGAACTCACTCATCAGCTGGGGAGCGAACATTCGGATCAGAAATATGGCTCCTGCCGTTAATACAGCGGTACCCAGCAATATAGCAGAGGTCTGTAAGGCAAAAGCTTTGCGGAAATTCTTTGTCAGGTGCTCAAAATAATAGAATATGCTTTCAGGGAATCCAAGGGTAGCCACATATCTGCATACTTCATACACCATCAAAAGGTAACCGACAATAGCAAAATCCGTTTTGGATAGGAGTCGGGCAATAATGACCGCTGTAGCTGCATCGATCAACGTTGTCAGCATTCTGGAAAAAACTACCACCGAAATCTTGCGGGTAAGTGATGTTTCTTTAGACATCTTCCGATACTTTCAGCAAAATCTCTTCCAGCTGACTTTTTGTATAGGTGATCTCGAAAGGTGTTATTTCCTCTCTGACTGCTTCAAATTCATTTAAAGGCCACTTCCCTTCATTTTGTTTTCTGATCGCTTGAGCAAGAAATTCTGCAGCCTCATCAAAGTTCTTACGGCCAAACTGCACTCCCCTGTTCGTTTTCTTGAGTATATCCTGTACTTCAGGACTTTCATTCAGGGAAAGTACCGGTTTATCATAAGGCAGATAATCAATGAGTTTTGCCGGTATGATATCATTTCTATCCATTTCCGTGCTGAGCAATAGCATGTCTGCACCGGAAATTTCTGCAGGAACTTTTTCATTCGGTACCCGTTCTCTGACCACGAACTGAAGTTCTAATCCTGCATCCCTGACACGCTGCATATCATCCGGTGATAAAGCACCATAAGAAATCACCCGTACTTTAGAAGCCAGTCCAGGATATTTTTCTTTCAATTTCCTGAGTACATCCGTGATCGCAGCTGCGGATGACAGTGGCCGGAATCGACCCAGAAATAAAAGGTCGAAATATTGACTTTCACCAGTCTGACCGGGAGAATTGATCAGTGACGGATCATAACTGTTATAGATCGTGCTGACTTTATCTATTATCTCCGGATAAGCTTCAATGTATTTTTTTGTAGTCTCGAGAGCTGTAAACACAATATGGTCTGCCCTATCCATGATCTTTTTCTCAGCTCTTCTTGCCGCGAATCTGGCTATCGGTCCGTTCTCAGGGAAGCGAACATCACATAAGGTCCATGGATCCCTCTGATCTGCAACCCAGGGTATACTCAGTCTTTCGGAAATGTCTGCGATGATCATATTTGATGACCATGGATCAGAAGTGGACCAGATCACATCCGGATTAAATTCACTGATCAATTCAGTGATCCTGTTCTTATACAGACGGAATAATGGGTACCAGGTATCAATTGGAAACTGATCATCGATCCATTTACTGACCCATCCTTCCTTTTTAACTTTCTTTGATTCGATGGAAGATCGGGATGGAGCCGTTGTCTTATCGATAGGTGAACTGATCTCAGAGATTTCCACATCTTTCAATGCCTCTCTCTCCGTTTCAGTAAGCTCACCGCCGGGAGTAGCCAGACATATCACCTTTACTTTCCATCCCCCGGAAGCCAGTGCTGATGCAAACCGATAGCTTCTGATCGCACCCACGCGTCTCCTGGGAGGAAAATAAGGAGCAAACATCAATAGTCTTTTAGACTGGTCGGCCAAAACGGATAAAGGTTCTAAGTTGGTCAGATATCCTGAGTGCCCGTTTTGCGGGACAACAGATCACTCAGTAATGTACTTTTTGAATCACCGGTCAATTCTGCCCAGGTACGATCTGAAAAAGAATAAAACGGTTCTTTTTGGTGATACCATCCAAAATGCAGGCAATACGGTGTGGTCATCAGATAATCTGATTTTCCGGGAAGAAAACTGAATATCCCCATCAAAAGCTTACGCAGGATCTTACTCTTCAGTCCCCTCATCGAAAATATGAAATTATCGCTGTAGTACTTACAAGACACATAGACAAAGTCTTTATCATGATCCGTGAAATCACTTATATAATCCAGCTGCGGACTGGTATGACCCTGAAGCCACGGGTAAACCGGAATATTATTACGGGACATAGACATGGCCAGGCTCCATTCACAGGATTCCATGCTTCTGCCCTTTTCCATTTTCCTGCTTTGAAAATGAGTCAAATGCTTCTTTGACAGAAACTCGGAAGCTCCTTCGTTTACCTTTTTAGCAACTTTGGGGCTACTTGCATAGATCATTCCGGACTGTACTCTGCTCAGATAGGTAAGATCAAATCTTTTCAGTGTACGTTTCCTTCTGCGTAAAATGATATCCTTTAACACTCCCAGTCCTTTTGGAGCCCCAAAGAAATTATCCGATATCAGATTACCTGTAATCGTAAAATCATAAGCTGAAAAAGATCTCCAGAGCGGATCAGGATCCTTGCACCACACAATATCACTATCCAGAAAGAGATTCTTTTCAAAGATCAGATAATGATGAGTATTGTGTTTAAACCCTACAATAGAAGCATGGTCATCATCCAGTTTAAAAATCACATCAAACAAATGGTCCAGGCCATGTTCTTCCAGTAAGGATCTGTGCTTATCTTCACAAACCAATGCTACCGGGCGATCCTTGTCATACCTTCTCAAGCTCACAATTGAAGCGATCACATGCTCCAGGTATTTTGGATGCCCATAGCTTACATAGACATAGCCTTCAGGGTCGAGGTGGCGGTTCGGAAATTTTTTCAAAGTAGATGCATATTTTTTAGTAAAGCCACTAAATTTACGGATTTTATACCATACTAACCTAAAGTCTGTTAAGTTAAGGCTTCATCAGTGACAAGAACAGATTCAGATTACTTATTTTAATGATTTAAGTATCTTAACGCGAATCCAGACCCACATTTACCGAAATAGCTGAAAAGAAGAACATAGCGTTATTTGTAAGATCTTATCTGCCCTATTCACAGACATTCATTCATGATGAGATCCGGGCTCATTCTGAAAAAGTACATGTTAGTATCTTTTGCCAGGATACCCACAATATGGATCGATTTACTCATCAGCCGGTCTATTCCTGCCGGAATGCGATAGAACGTATGATGTACCGGAATTTTATTATAAATCCTCGCTTTGATAAGCTTCTGAATAAAGGGTCATTTGATCTGGTGCATGCTCATTTTGGTACCGGAGCTATGTATGCTCTCCCCTTTGCCCGCCGACATAAACTACCGCTGGTCGTAACTTTTCATGGATATGATGTTGCCGCTCTGATTGGCAGGGAGAGAAATAAATATCATAATCGAAAATATAGCCGCAAATCACGAAAGATCTTTGAATATGCTTCCCTTTTACTGGCTGCCAGCACTGAATTAAAGTCTTTGCTGATCGAATTGGGTGCACCGAAAGAAAAAGTTAAAGTTTACCGGCTGGGAATTGACCTTCATCGCTTTTCCTACACCGAGCCTCAACCGGTAAATGAAAATGAACCACTCAGATTTCTTATGATCGGCCGTTTTACTCCAAAAAAAGGTCATATATACTCGATCAATGCATTTAAAAGGTTAAAAGATGAAGGAAAAACTGCTACCATGGATTTTATCGGGAGCGGAGAAAATGAACAGACCTGCAAAGAACTCGTATCATCTCTTGGATTAGAAGATTCAGTAAAATTCCTTGGGATCAAATCCTCCGAAGAAATAAGTAACTATCTTTCCCGCTCTCATGTACTTGTTGCACCAAGCGTTACAGCTTCCGACCATGACCGGGAAAGCGGCCTGATCGTTATCAAAGAAGCCGCGGCAGTGGGATTACCTTCTATCGGTACTTGGCACGGAGGGATTCCGGAGATCATTGAAGATCAAAAGACCGGCTTGCTGGTTCCGGAGAGAAATATAGATGCGCTTTTTCGTGCCATGAAATACATGGCTGTGGAACCTCAAAAAAGGGTTGAAATGGGAATTCTGGCCCGTAAAAAGATGGAAGCAGAATATGATCTTTTTGAAAGGGTGAAAGAGCTGGAAACATTATACGATCAGGCCCTTAGTGGATCATGAGTATTGCATCAGACCTTAAAAAAGGAGCCCTTGTAAATTTTCTGGGAGTAGTCGGCAAGATGGCCGCACCCGTATTTCTGGTGGTGGTAAACCGTCTGTACGGTACTGATGTCTTCGGACTTTTTATTACCGCCACGATAGCCATAGAGATCGTCATCGCTTTTCTGACTTCAGGCTTTAAAGATGGAGCTATGATCTTCGTTTCCAGGCATTCGGATGATCCATCCGAACAGTCTGATCTTTATACTTCTCTTGCAAATGCATTTACATGGAGCATAGGTCTGTCCGGGCTCATTCTGGCAATAGGAGTTTTCTTTGGCAGTAATATCCTTGAAATGGTATATGGTGATGACTTTTCTGAAGGACTGAATACCATGTTCCGCTTTATGATCTTTGCTATTCCCTTACTTGCATCAGAAAGGATCATTCTTGCTGCTACCCAGGGACTAAAGATCATGAAATATGATGCCATAAGTTCAGGCTGGTTGAGACCGGTTTGTTTGCTGGGATGCTCTGTACTTTTCTATTACCTGATCCCCGGGGTAACAGGGCTGGCTGTAGCATATTTAGCCACACAACTGATCCTGTGTATATTTGCACTGTATTTTTACAGCAGAGAGTTAAGCTGGTCACGTTTGTTTCTTGCTTTCAGACACTATCGCATCAATAAGGAGCTGATCGACTTCGCAATACCCCAGAATATCAATATGACCTTAAACCGGTTTATAACGGGACTGGACGTCCTGATGCTTCCCGCATTCGGATTTAGTGCAACTGTAGTCGGATATTATGGTGCGGGATCCATGATCGTCCGTGAGGTTCGTTCTGTGAAGTTCATCTTTTCCAATGCTTTTGCCCCTTTCATAGTACGCCTGCACAAAGAACAAAAGTACAAAGAATTGTCTGAGCACTTTTCAAGAACAGCTGGCTGGATCGCAACCATTGCTATCCCTCTTTTACTCATCATTGCTATCTATAAACTACCAGTACTGAATTTTGTAGTAGAAGATTATGAGGGTTCTGCTACTTTCATGTACTTCCTGCTGCCTATTCCCTATATGTACTGTTCATTTTCTCTTGCAGCCAATATCGTGGCCATGACGGGTCACTCCAGACTTACGCTTCTTAACAGTATTCTGGTATCTGTGACTAATTTCTGTCTCAATCTTATACTGATCCCGAAATATGGCATTATCGGAGCTGCATTAGCCTCTGCCATAGCGATGCTGGCTCTTAATAGTCTTGAGGTCTATGAAGCACGTAAGGTGGCCCATACTAAACTAAGATGGGATCTGATGTACCGGCCTCACCTTGCAGGTCTGGTAGCTTCGGGAGTACTTTTCATCGGTTGGACACAAATAGGCTGGTTCACAGAAAACCTGCTGAATACAACGGCACTTACTGCGATAGTATTGGCAACATATACCGCTCTGCTTGGAGGAAATTACCTAAACCGCTTAATTGAGAAGATCAGATCTACTCGGAAGAAGTAGATGTGGCCCGTGCCGCTCTTTTTCTCAGAACGTCCATTAAGCCATCAAATCCCCTTTTGTTTATAATGCGGGTAAACTGCTTCTGGTATGAGTTCGCTGTGGATACATCATCAATAGACATATCCGTGATGACCCATTCCGAGCCTTTATAATACATATCGTAATAAACGGGAGTACGGATCTCGTCTAGTTCAGCGATCGTTTCGACTCTGGCATCATCACCGTTTACATTGATCAGCTCATAATCTACATCTGCACGGTAGATGTCCAGTTTGTTGAGGGACTGATCCCGTATGATCGTAGAAAACAGATCCACAAATTCAGCTCGATTCTCATCACTCAGGGTATCAAAAGTACCTTCTAGTGCCACTTTGGCCATTGCTTCAAAATCAATAATGCCGTTGATAATGTTTTTGAGCTTTGCTCTCTGGTCATCGGTGTATTCAGTGCCTTCCGGACCCAGCAGATCTTTGATCTCCTGATCTCTTTGTTCCAGCAGGTTCTTCACATCCGCTTCAGATTTTTGTGCCTGAACCTGAATGGCGGTTGAAATGATCAGCCCTAAAAATAAAAATGCCGTAGTAAATCTTTTCATTCGTCTAAGTCTCAGTTTGTGATCAGAGTCGTTAACGGAATACCTGCCGATTTATTTAGTTCGGCCAGGGATTTGTTGTACTCAAATATAAATTGTTTTAACTGAAGTTTAAGTTCCAGTTCTTTTTTCATTGAATCGATAAGATCCTTCACTTCCCCTATACCGAAATCATAATCCTGTTGTTCCTGCCTTTTCCATTCTTTGGAAGTTACCAGGGCATCATCCGTTCTTTTTACTCTTATATCTGCTACTCTGGCTTTTCGGTAATTATTGTTTACTTCTAAGAGCACACCGTCTCTGGCTGCATCCCTGGCATAGCTTACTTTTCTGAGTTCGATCCGGGATCTTTCTAGATTGGATCTCATTTGGAAGAAATTCAGATTCTGCCGTATGGTAAATCCGAAACCACCGTTAAAAAAGTTAGTAGTGTTTTCTATAAATGGATTATCCTGAAATGGCCGGTTAGGCGTATTAGCATATCGGATATATCCTCCTACGAACAGACCCGGCAGATTCTGTCTTTTCAGAGACTCTATGTAGGTATCGGTAGCCTCTTCACCGGCTTTCAGTGCTTTCAATTCGGGCCGGTTATTGAATGCTGCCTGCTGATAAAAGGAAATATCCTGGAATTCCTTACTGACCGGGTCGAGAAACCGCACCTGAGGCTCATAAACTGAGTTATTCCCGTCTCTTAAAAAATAATTCCAGGTCTCCTGTATAAATTCCAGGTTCCGGTACACTTCTTCCCTCTGGATCTCAAATTCTGATTGGAAGATGCGGAATTTATACACCTCAGAAATATCCAGGTCCGGATCCCCCTCTTCTTCCATATCATTTATCTGACGCTCTACTTTACCTATCGTATCATCTGCTTCCCCTAATAGTCTTTCGATCTCAAGTGCAAGCACATAACTGAAATACAATTCAAATAAGCGAATTTCCATGTCCACTTTCTGAGCTTCGAACTGGTAACGTGCGGATTCTGCTCCCTTCCTTGCTGCATCTACCGCTTTATTAATAGCACCCCAGGTATACAAAGGTTGTACTGCACTTAATTCACCCCGGTTATAAATAGCCCAATTGTTCCAGTCGTTTCTGAGATTAGGATCAAGGTAATATTCGTCCTTAGGCAGAGGATCGCCCCAGGGAAGCACACTATCACTTCTTACTGCCGGAACTAATCCATGCTGAGTCTGAAGCCTAACACTGGGTATCCAACGGGAGGACTGAGCCTGATCGATCCTGTTCTCTGCCAGAGCGACATCCTGACGATCGAAATCCAGTTTACCTGAGTTCTGCATCACCCTTTGTACAAAGTCCGGATATGTAATCTGCAGGGTATCCTGTGCGTAAGATCCTGAGGGGATCAGGATCATTATGAAAAGAATTTTAAAGAAGCTTCGTGCTGTCATATAATTCAGTTTGTTAGAGCTCTAACGAGGGCACAGTACGATTATTTAAAAAGAAATAGCCCCATAAAGGGGCTATTTGCGGAGAGTGAGGGATTCGAACCCCCGGAGACCGTGAGGCCTCAATGGTTTTCAAGACCACCGCATTCGACCACTCTGCCAACTCTCCTATGATTCTTCAAGTGCCTGAGCACCGGAAACAATTTCTGAAATTTCTGTAGTAATTGCACTCTGTCGAGCCTGATTATATTCAAGCCTGAGATCTCTTTCAAGGTCTTTTGCATTTTCAGTAGCACTGTCCATCGCAGTCATACGTGCGCCCTGTTCAGATGCATTGGATTCAAGTACTCCTCTCCATAACTGAATATTCAAATGAAGGGGAAGTAGTTTTGAGAGTATTGCTTCAGAGCCTGGCTCGTATATATACTCAATTGAATCACTGTTGTCTTCTCCGGCAAGTTGCGCTGGATCGATGGGCAACACTTTCTGGATCTTACGGGTCTGAGCGATCACCGATTTAAATTCATTATATGCAATATAAACTTCATCATAATTGCCACTAACGAACATATCAGTTGCTCTTTCCATGATCGCTGATGTTGCTTCATACTGAATGTCATCAAAGAAACCCGGAAAACTTTCAATCACATCGTAATTACGCTTCTTAAAATGGCTGCTTGCCTTTTTACCGATCGTGATCAGCGACAATGCGTCGTTCTCCATGTAAGAACTGAATTCTGCAGCTAACTTTTTTTCCACTTCTTTGAAGAGGTTATTATTAAATCCGCCACAAAGACCGCGATCCGAACCTACAATAATAAATAATACTTTTTCAGTTTTTTCGGGACTTCTCATAACAGGCAAAGATCCCGTCTTGCTGCCAACCAGTCGGCCGGCTACATCCTGAATTTTATTGGCATATGGACGCGTTTTGGTCATGCGTTCCTGTGCCTTTCTCAGTTTAGCCGCTGCTACCATCTTCATAGCTTTGGTGATCTGCTGAGTATTATTTACTGAAGTAATCCGGTTACGTATGTCGCGTAAGTTAGCCATCAGTAGGTATTAGTCCGTTGCTGTGATCTGGTCAATTACATGTTGCGCTGCTTCAACAAGCTTATCGCCAAAAGCATCATCGAGTACACCACTCTTGGATAGAGCATCCATTTCCTTCTCATACTTCAAGGAAATATTCTCGAGAAATTGCTCTTCAAACTCACTGATCTTATTTACTTTTAATTTATCAAGTAATCCGACGTTGTTTATTTTAAGCAGCGCGATCTGCTTTTCAACTGCCAGCGGCTGATATACGTCCTGCTTCAGAAGCTCTACTGTTCGCTCACCCTTTCTTAGCTGAGCCTGAGTAGAAGCATCCAGATCTGAACCGAATTTAGCAAATGCTTCCAGTTCGCGATACTGAGCAAGATCAAGCTTCAGTGTACCGGAAAGCTTTTTCATGGATTTAACCTGAGCAGAACCACCCACACGGGATACGGAAGTACCCACATCGATCGCAGGTCTGATACCCTGATTAAACAAATCAGTATCCAAAAAGATCTGTCCATCAGTAATAGAAATTACGTTTGTTGGAATATAAGCTGAAACATCACCGGCCTGTGTTTCAATTACAGGCAATGCGGTGAGAGAACCACCGCCCTTAACCATAGGCTTCAGTTCTTCAGGTATATTGTTCATTTCACGTGCTACGTCATCATTATCAATGATCTTAGCAGCACGCTCCAGAAGACGGCTGTGAAGATAAAATACGTCACCGGGATATGCTTCACGTCCCGGAGGTCTTTTAAGCAGAAGGGACATCTCACGATAAGCTACTGCCTGCTTTGAAAGATCATCATAAACTACCAAGGCATGTCGTCCGGTATCGCGGAAGAACTCTCCAATTGCTGCACCGGCAAACGGAGCAACATATCTCAGAGGCGCAGTAGTACTGGCAGGAGCAGATACGATCACTGAATACTCCATAGCACCATTATCTTCCAGTACTTTCTGGATATTAGCAACCGTAGAGCCTTTCTGGCCAACTGCCACATAAATACAGAAAACCGGCTTGTCACCATCCTGAGTTTCTTTCTGATTAAGAATGGTATCGACAGCTACAGAGGTTTTACCTGTCTGGCGGTCACCAATAATCAACTCACGCTGTCCCCTTCCAATCGGGATCAAAGAGTCGATCGCTTTCAAACCAGTCTGAATAGGCTCAGTTACAGGCTCACGATAGATAACACCTGGCGCCTTACGTTCCAGAGGGACTCTGATCGTTTTACCTGAGATAGGTCCTTTACCATCAAGAGGATTACCAAGAGGGTCGATCACACGACCGAGAACGCCATCTCCAATATTAATGGAGGCGATATCTTTGGTTCTCTTTACAGAATGACCTTCTTCTACGGAACTGGATGCACCGAAAAGTACGATACCTACATTATCCTCTTCAAGGTTAAGTACCATTCCGGTTACACTATTTCCGTTTTCATCTTTTGAATCCGGTAGTTCTACCAATTCACCGGCCTGTACCTGTGACAGCCCGAATACACGTGCAATACCGTCACCTACTTCTAGTACAGTACCTACATCATATACTTCAGCTTCATTATCGAAACCGGATAATTGTTTGCGTAGTATGGCAGAAACTTCGTCTGGTCTGACTTGACTCATATTAATCTTTGATTTCTAAGACAGTTCTTATTTATTCCCCGGCTGATGCGAGAAATTGGTCTTCTAATTTTTCAAGCTTGTGTTTGATCGTTCCGTCAATAACGGTGTCGTCGATCTTGACGGCCAGGCCGCCTTTTAACTCCGGGTTAACCAGTGTATGAAGCTGAATCTTCTTACCTGTATTCTTGGCCAGAGTATCCGATAATTGATTGAGTTGCTTATCTGAAAGCTTTGAAGCAGATCTTACTTCTACGTTAATGATCCCGTTCATCTCTTCATACTTTGCGATAAACGAATCCATGATCTGGGGTATAATATTACCCCGGTTCTTGGAAGCGACAAACCGCAGAAAATCAAACAGAAGCTTATGTACTTTATCAGCAAAGATGGCTTCAAGCGCTTTCTGTTTCTGATCAGGTTTGATGATCGGGCTATTCAGGAATAAAGTCAGATCTTTAGAATCCTGGATAGTTGCATTCGTCATCTTAACATCCTCAAGAATCACATCAAGGATTTTATCCTCTTTTGCGATGTCTATCAATGCTGATGCATAACGTTTTGCTGCTTTCGATACCAACATGAACTATCGGTTAATTTTTTGAAAGGTCAGATAGAAAACTATCGACCAGTTTGCTGTTTTTATCTTCGTCAAGCTCTTGATCAATGATCATGGATGCAGATTGAACTGCAAGCTTTGCAACTTCAGTTCTCAATTCCTGAAGTGCCTGCTTTTTTTCCTGTTCAATGGTTGTGCGAGCCTGTTCGACGATGTGTGTTGCCTCATCTTTGGCTTTTTGCAAACGCTCTGTTCTCAGAAGTTCTGCCTCTTCAACAGCTTCTTTCCTGATCTGCTGAGCTTTTGCTTCTGCTTCACGAAGAGCCTTTTCGTTGTCTTTAGAGATCTGCTCGGCCTTCGCAATGGCCTTTTCAGCAGATTCAAGCGACTCCTTAATGTTGGCTTCACGTGCTGCCAAAGCATCCATAATCGGAGGCACGGCATACTTGATCATCGCCCATAGGAATACGATCATGGATATCAGAATCCATAATGCAAATCCCGTATTAAAAGATAAAAAACTACCTCCTGCTAGAAGTAAAGTCATTATATCCTAGTTTAGGCTTGGATTCCAAGTGCAAGAAGAATACAAATAACGGCTCCGAGCAGAGCAACACCCTCAATAAAGGCTGCTGTCAGGATCATGGCGCCACGGATGTCACCGGAAGCTTCTGGCTGACGCGCGATACTCTCAGTTGCACTTTTACCGATCATTCCGATACCGATTCCGGCACCAATTGCTACGATTCCAGCTCCGATACCAGCTGCTAATAGTCCCATAATTTTGTCTATTTGTTTAGTTAGTTATGGATTGTTAATTAAGAAAGATGTTCTGCGTTGTAATGCTCTTCACCGTGTGAATGATCTTCTGCCGCCATTCCAATAAATACAGCAGAAAGAAGAGTGAAGATATATGCCTGCAGTAAGGCAACAAATGCTTTCAGAGCATATAAAGCAGCGGTTAGTGCTACAGATACCACACTAACACCATAACCTGCACCCGCTCCGAATGCATCAGCAAATATGAAAATAAGTCCAAGCACTGCGATGATCATGATCTTGCCGGACAACATGTTGGCAAAAAGACGAATAGCCAGCGCAAATGGCTTGGTAAAGATCCCCAGAAATTCGACCGGGGTAAGGATCGCACGCACCCAGGTAGGTACTCCCGGGAACCAGAATATGTGTCCCCAATAGTCTTTTGTACCACTGAATTGAGTGATGAGAAAGGTAATGACTGCAAGAGTACCGGTAACCGTTAGATCTGCTGTGGCAGTAGCTGCCCATGGAAGCAGACCGAATAGGTTCATAAAAGCAATTCCCATGAACACTGTGAAAAGATAAGGCACATAACGGTCTGCCTTATGATCATCAATGTTTTCACGGGAAATATCATCTCTTACAAATATAAATAGGATCTCGAAGAGGTTTTGGAGAGCCCCCTGAGGCTCAACATCTTTACCTATTCCCTTTGAGTAACGCCCGGACATGTACATCGTGATCAGAACCACAGCACCCAGACTGAACCAGAAATACATCAGATGTGAGGTTATGGAAAGATCAACCACCATTGCGCCTTCAACCGGAACGATCGCACCCTGATCATTCTGTTCGAAATTATCAGAAGCAACAGCTTTTTTTGTGCTCAGGAAGAAAGAAAATTGTTTGGTCCCGGAAGCATCTTCCCAGAAAAATATTCTGGGCAGGTAGACCTTGGCACCAAATGCTTTGAAATAATCGTGGTCGGCTACAGTTCCCACAATATCAATAACCGGCTCTTCACCTGATGCATCTTCGGCATCAGCAGCCAGCAAATGAGTAGAACTAAAGGATAAAAATAATAGAGTCAGGAAAAAACGACGCAGGGTTTGGCTCATCAGTAAATGCTGCTTCTCTATTTGATCAATTTGTTTAAAAAAATCATTTCCGTTACAGATTGACAAAGATAGGAAATTATAAAACTAACTGTAAAATATATTTCGTCAATTTTTGTCATTTGAACCAAAAAAATGAAGCCAGCCAGAACCAGAATAAATCTGACAGCCATAGACACAAAAAAAGCTTTGACGAAAGTCTGAGAACGCAGGTCCGAAAAGGTTTTGATTACCCATGCACTGCTGAGCACAAAAATACTACTCAGCATCACCCCTGAGATTACACCCACCCCTTCAGAAGTCCCAATGAACAGGAATAAAGCAGCAGGAATTAATAAGAAAATACTGGAGTACAGGATATTCCTGAAAAAATGATCGTGGCTCACTTATTGAGTTTATTTGCGATGCGAAATATATCGAGTATAAAAAGAAACAAACCTACGACAATACCGGACAGCACACCATATGGAGAAGTATCTAACCATTTATCAGCATAGTAGCCCGCAAGAATAGGAATACCTATGGTAGCTGCTATCTCAGCTCCAAGACCCAGGTATTCCATATACTGTTGCGGAAGGATCTGCTTGGGCACTTATTTTCAGGCCTTTTCTTTTTCTTCTGCGGTTTTGGGCGCCGGTACATCGGAGATCTTTTTTACATCGGTACCCATTCTGCAGGAACCATTGATCTCCCCGCCTTCTTCAACCACGAGTGATTTCGTGTAGATATTACCATCAATAACAGCATTTTCGCGCAGGATCAGCTTATTGGTAACTCTTACCTCTCCTTCAACCTTGCCGGCAATATCGGCATCAGTAGAGTTTACATTTCCTTTAATCTTTCCATTGGAGGTAACGATCAGTTTTCCTTTTGAATGTGCTTCACCATCGATGGTACCTGCTACACGGATATCGTTCTGAGAATTGATATTTCCTTTCAACTTAGTTCCCTCACTGATGATATTAACCATCGGAGTCTGGTTGTTCATTGATTCGTTCACTTTGCTAGAATTTTTGTTGGAGTTGAGCATTTTAAGCCTTCTAATGAATGATATAATATTCGGGGTTTTGAGGTATTCCGTCTTTCCATATCTCAAAATGAAGATGAGGTCCTGTACTCAGTACACCGGTGTTACCTGTAATTCCTATGATATCACCTTTGAGTACAAGATCTCCCTCCTGTTTGTTCAGCCTGGAAAGATGCTTATAAGTTGATATGATCCCGTCGTTATGCTGAATAGAGATCATAAAACCGTTATTAATGGTCCAGCCACTGTTGAAAACTGATCCGTCTGCAATATTACGGACCGGTTCATTTTCTTTAGTCGCAATGTCAATCCCATAATGCTGGTCTTTAGGCAGGTATCCTCTAGTCAGAGTTCCTTCGACGGGTGCCCTGCTTGGAAATTCAGCAACTGAATTAATGACATTGGAAAATAGCACTTCGTTCTGGCTAAGGCTTAGCTCGATCTCTGAGTTATCGAAATTCAATAGGTCAGGGTCACTGATCTGCCCTCCCTGATCAAACATGGCCTGCAGCCTCTGATCCATAGCCATCGTCGTGTCCATACTGAGCCTGATCACATTTTTCATTTCCCTCAACTGCATATCCCGGTGCTGTAAAGAATCTTCCAGGGCTGCCGTTTTCTCACTTATGGCCAGGATCTGTTCTCTTATCTCAGCATCATCTGTATTATAAAGTAAGGCTCCGAGCGGGGTAAGCATGAATACCAGGGCCACGATCACGGCAAACAAAACTGACACACCCCACATAAATCCGAAGAGTTGCTTTGGAGCAATATCAAAAGAATTGTCTTCTCCCGGACGTGAATCATCCATCACGATCAGAGTCACGTGTTTGTCCCACTTCTCCAGTAATTTTTTAAGGAAGTCGAGCATATATTAATTAATTAAGCAACAGGCCCGATACACTCATCAAAAAACTGAGCCAGTTCTCCGGCAAGTTGCTTGCGGTCAAATCTCTCAATAAAGGGTTTATCAGCTACCGGAAAATTATCATCGCGCCAGTCTCCAGCGATTTCCGTTAATTTTTCCTTAATGGATGATACGGAATCAGGCCGAGCAATGTAAGATGCACCGTACTTATGAAGTAGTTCCTGCATTGCACCCGGGTGACTGATACCCAGAATTGGCTTTCCTGTTCCGAGGTATTCAAACAATTTTCCACTTTTAACCTGCTTCAATTCCGGATCAAATCCATCCATCACCCAAAGCACATCAGCTTTCAGTAAATTCGAAGCTGCCTTAGCATGATGCAGATAACCGTGATCTGTTACAGAATTCACAAGATCCAGTTCATGAATCAGTGCAATGTGTCTTTTATCCATTTTTCCCTGTATATGCAAATGCACCGGGAATTCAGGATCTTCACCTCGCAGTTCTGCTAAAGCTCTGAGCATATTATCAGGCTGATTAGCTTCATAGAATAGTCCGCTGTACAAAATATCGACTTTATACTTTGAGGGATTCAGAGTGGCCTCCTCTTTATTGATCAGGTCCTCCGGGTCAAATCCATGAGGTATAACCCTGATGTTCTGATCACTGTTTAAAGAGCCTGCAATTGATCTTGAAGCATATTCATCCAGCACTACTACTCCTTTGGCTTGACTGAGCCAATCCTCCTCCATACTCTTTCTGATTTCTCGTTGCCAGCTATACTCTTCCTGATGGAAGTGGCTTTGCATCCACAGGTCCCGGTAATCAAGAATATAGGGAAGGCCGGTTTCTTCACTGATCAGTTTTGCGATCATATGATCACTGAAAGGTGGTGCAGAACTGAATATGAGATCTATATTTTGATCACGACAGACGGATATTCCTTTGGTTACAGCAGGTGTTATCCATCCTTTTTTGTTGTCCGGATACATGAATAAACGATTGAGTTTTCGAACCGGTCGGGCAAGCAAATCCGGAAGCTGTGCAAATTTGGAGGTTATTCCAGGCAAAGCATGAAAGGGAGTGTTCGCCTCTACCCTATGTACATCCAGTTCGAGCGCATTAAATTCTGATTCAATACTTGCATCGGAGTAAGGGTAAGCGCCGGTTTCCGGACAAAGTACAACCGGTTCCCAGCCATACTCTTTCAGATACTTCATGAATTTCAGCGGTCTCTGTACCCCACTCCCACCCATAGGCGGTACGTAATAGAGTACAAAGAGTGCTTTTTTCATGGATCACCTGCTATCAGGATACCGAATAATTAGGAGCTTCTTTTGTGATCTGAACCGAATGCGGGTGACTTTCTTTGTAAGCAGCAGCAGATATCTGAACAAATTCAGCATTCTGTAATTCATCTATCTCGGATGCTCCCACATATCCCATGGCAGCTCGGAGTCCTCCTACCATCTGATGTACAACCTCACTCAGGTAACCTTTAAAAGGTACCCTGCCTTCAATTCCTTCAGGAACCAGTTTTTTGATATCGTCTTCCACATCCTGAAAATATCGATCTTTGGATCCCTTATTCATAGCACTGATAGATCCCATACCACGGTATGACTTATATTTTCTGGATTCATATATGATGGTCTCTCCGGGACTTTCATCTACCCCGGCAAACATAGATCCCATCATGACAGCGCTTGCTCCTCCGGCAATAGCCTTCGGGATATCCCCGGTTTGTTTAATACCGCCATCAGCGATAAGTCCGATCCCTTTCTCGCGGGTGAATTGAGCAACCTCCATCACGGCGCTTAGCTGCGGAACTCCAATTCCGGTTACAACCCGGGTAGTACAAATAGAACCAGGTCCTACCCCGACTTTTACCACATCTGCACCGGCTTCGACCAGAGCTTCAGCTGCCGCCCTGGTAGCGATGTTCCCACCGATCACATTAAGCTCCGGATAGGACTCTTTGATCTTCCTTACCATTTTGAGCACTCCGTCTGAGTGTCCGTGAGCAGTATCTACCGTAATGGCGTCGACACCGGCAGCAACCAGTGCATCTACTCTTTCCATAGTATCTGCAGTGACTCCAACGGCGGCACCCACTCTCAGTCTTCCCATCTCATCTTTACAGGCATTAGGGAAGTTCATTTTCTTTTCGATATCCTTAAAAGTGATAAGTCCGACCAGCTTATTATTATCATCTACGATCGGAAGTTTTTCAACTTTATAATGCTGCAGGATCTGTTCCGCTTGTTTAAGGTTCGTACCCTGTTTTGCTGTAACCAGATTTTCGTGGGTCATAATATCACCCAGCTTGCGATTGAGCTCTGACTCAAAACGCAGATCCCGGTTCGTTACAATTCCGATCAGAATACCCTTCTCATCTACGATCGGAATTCCGCCGATCTTCTGCTTTTTCATAAGTGCACGAGCCTCTCGCACAGTAGCTTCCTGTCTGAGGGTGACCGGATCAACGATCATCCCGCTTTCCGAGCGTTTGACCAGTCTCACATGTTCAGCCTGATCTTCAATACTCATATTCTTATGAAGCATTGCGATACCTCCTTCCCGGGCCAGCGCAATAGCCAGGCGATATTCAGATACCGTATCCATCGCTGCGGAAATGATGGGTACATTCAGTTTCAGAGTAGGCGTTAACTGAACCGATGTATCTACATCTCTTGGAAGTACCTTTGAATAATTTGGAACAAGCAGTACATCGTCATAGGTCAGCCCCTGTCGGGTGATTCGTTCAAAGGGAGAGGAGTCGTTCATTTTGAACCGGCATTTAAAAAATTTCTCTTACAGTTTTTCAAAGATAAGGAACTCTGCTTGGAGAGAGAAATACAGATTTCAAAAAAGAATAGTACTTTGAACAATTACTAACGTAACCGAAAGCTTTATGGCAGAAAATAGACTTTACAGTAAAGAAGAAATTCAAAGGATACTGGCCAAAGCCTCCGAGATACAAGCCCGTAAAGAATTGTATGACGACAACATCGGGTTGAATGAGGAGGAAATCATACGTCTGGCCGATGAGGTGGGGATCAGCCGAGTTGCAATGAACGAGGCCCTCTCAAATTTCGATGCACCAACTATGGATGATCGATTTAATTGGATGAGCCCGAACACACGTATTCAGCATGTAGAGCATATAAGCACATCCATCGATGAAAAAAACTGGGAACGGGTTGTTCAGGAGATCCGGAGAGAGACCGGTGGGATCGGAAAGACCTCACATATTGGGAGTTCTTTTGAATGGGAGCAACGCCGTAGTGATATTGGATATAAACATTTTTCATTTACCCCTTCTAACAATGGAAGTGATGTGCAGATGGTCTCTTCCTGGGTCGGATTAAAGATATTAACCTATGTCTTTTCGGCAATGTTTCCATTCATTGTCAGTCTCATTCTGTTTAAGGGAATCGGCAAAGACACCGCCATCATGATCGGAACAGCTGCTGCAATCTTAGCACAGATTCCGGCCAGGGTATTTTTGCGTAATTATTATGTTAAGCAAAAAAAACAGCTTAAAAATATCATCCATCGTATTTCCGGAAAGAACATTAACAAAAATGAGCCGGCTATCACTATAGATGAAGAAACGGGTTCCTCAGAATCAGAGATCAGTGGACCCAAAAAAGAAGGAATGCGAAACTGATCCGCATTCCCATTGCATTACCTATTTTTCTTTCTTTTGCGTTTGTTCTTCTTCTCAAACTTTGCGTAAAAAGGCTCGTCTTCTTTTTTCGGTTTAGACTTTCTTTTCGTCTGACCGGATTCCGCTCTGCGTTCAGAGCGGGATTTTTTGCTGTCCGAACCTGATCGCCGGTTCTTGCTGCCACCTGCACTCCGCTTTCCGTATCCGGGGCCTGAGGAACTTCTTTTTTTCCCGCCGGATCGTGAGAATGGTTTCTTTTCGGGCTCAGGTTCTGAGCTCATTTTATCAGCGATCACTCCGTTCTTCATCTTAAGCAGCGCTGCTGCAACTTCGATGGGTGTATAATCATTGCCGATCATAGCCTCGATCTGATCAATGAAAGGGCGTAGTCCTCCGGCTTCCAGGGTCTTTGATACCTCAGTCAGAAAGGCGTCCATTTTTGAAGCTTCCACTTCGGCAACCGAGGGCAGATTCATACTCTCGATCCTTGTGTTCAGTTTTTTCTCGATGAACCGGATGTTCTTACTCTTTCTGCCGGAATAAAAAGTATAGGCAACTCCGGATCGCCCTGCTCTGCCGGTTCTTCCGATCCGGTGAACGTAATACTCGGGATCCTGCGGAATATCATAATTAAATACCACGTCTACATCATCCACATCAAGTCCGCGTGCTGCCACATCGGTTGCTATAAGTACTTCAAACTTCCCTCTCCGGAAGTTATTCATCACTTTGTCGCGGACGTTCTGGCTCATGTCACCATGCAGAGCATCGGCTGAATAGCCTCTGGCCTGCATCTCTCCCACCAGGGAATCACATCTTCTTTTGGTATTACAGAAGATCAGTGCCAGCTTATAGTCATTCAGATCAAGCAGCCTGCATATACCTTCTGTTCGCATTGAATCACGCGCTTCGATCAGAAACTGGTCTACATTATCTGCCGAAGTGGCTTGCCCTTCCACTTTGATCATTTCGGGATCTGTAAAGAACTGATTCATGATCCGCTTGATGTCTTTCGACATGGTAGCTGAAAACATAATGGTCTGCTGACCGGAGCGGTCGTCTGAGAAACTCAGGATCTCCTCAATGTCTTCTTTGAACCCCATGTTGAGCATTTCATCAGCTTCATCCAGCACAACCATTTTGAGGTTATCAAGTCTCAGGGTCTTTCTTTTCAGGTGATCGATCACCCGGCCCGGAGTACCTACTACGATCTGGGTACCGCTCTTGATCTGTTTGATCTGCCGCTGTATGGGCTGTCCCCCGTAGACCGGAGTTATGTGTACATTGTTTATGTGAGCGGCCAGTTTTATGAACTCACCGGTTACCTGTATGGCCAGTTCACGTGTAGGACACATGACGATTGCCTGTACTTCTTTAGAATCCGGTGAGATGCTCTGCAGTACGGGGATAGCGAAAGCGGCGGTCTTACCGGTTCCGGTCTGTGCCTGTCCCGCTACATCGTGGCCGGCCAGGATCTTTGGAATGGCAGCTTCCTGTATTTTAGATGGTGCCTCAAAGCCCATATCGTTGATGGCTTTTAAAATAGGCGCACTGATCCCAAGATCAGAAAATTGGGTATTATTCATTTATTATCGTAAGAGTTAAAAAGGTACGCAGCCTTCAACACCAATGAGGGTCCTGTATATCAGGATGTTTGATCTTCCTCATTTGCGTTGCCTGTTAGTACTCTTTTTCTTAGAAAGGACGGAAAGCAATCTTACTCTTAAAGGAAGGCTTATTGTTACCAGTAAATTAATTGGCCATTAAGATACGGTTTATTATTCACGATACCTATTTCTGGTGCTCGGTGCGGGTACTCGATGTGTCAAAATCATTATCTGCTGTCGTAATTCTGAATTCGAAATTGCTAATTCATTGAATAATTGCACACTTCAATAATTACACAACGGATGAATCCCGCCCCGGCTACTATATCAGCTCACACTTGTTGTTCACATTCCCGGTTATTGAACTTTGCTCAGAGCGTTTTCACCTTGAGCTGACTGATCGCTGTTTCCAAAGAGCAGATCCCATCTTCATAGCAGCTTACCCAGTAGTGAACTGTGTTTCTTCTTTGCTCAACAAAAGGATCACACGATGAGAACATGCCTTTGAGTTCTTCTACCATGAAGCGTACATCATCCCAGATCTCGATTTTAAGCTGATCAGGAAGCCCAGCCCAGCCCATTAATGTGAAGGCTTTCTGCATTTCTGAAAATTCTTCCCGACTCTCCTCCCGAATACGGTTCAGGATAGGTTCTGCAAATACTACCGGAAGGTTAACTGCTTTAGATCGTGGAGTAATTGGTGCTGAAGGGGTCATAATTCTGTGGGTTTGTTTATTTGTTTACTCAAATATAAACCCGGGGTGTGACAACAGTATGTCACACCCCTACAGAATTATTTTCCAGCACTTAATTTGCGGGATAAATGCTCTTTTTAGCAGCAAGAAGTGTGTTTTTCATGAGCATGGCTACCGTCATGGGACCAACTCCTCCGGGAACCGGTGTGATCCAGCTGGCTTTTTTCCGGACGGATTCAAAATCAACGTCTCCCACCAGCTTGTACCCTTTCTCTGATGTCTCATCGGCAACGCGATTAATTCCAACATCGATCACAACAGCCCCTTCTTTGATCATCTCTGCTTTTATAAGATGTGGCGATCCTGCTGCGGCGATCAGAACATCTGCTGAGATCGTATGCTGAGTCAGGTCTTTGGTAAATTTATGACAGATCGTTGTAGTTGCTTTACCGGTTGAATTCTCTCTGGAGAGCATTATAGCCATCGGTGAACCTACTATATTACTGGCTCCGACTACAACAGCATGCTTAGCTCGTACGGAAATGCTGTAATGCTTAAACAATTCCATGATCCCGGCTGGCGTACAACTTTTGAAGCAGGGTTGGTCCACTGTGAGACGGCCTACATTCATCGGATGAAATCCATCCACATCCTTTCGGTGATCTATACACTCTATCACATCAAGCGCTGACAAGTGGGAAGGAAGCGGAAGCTGTACGAGAATTCCGTCAACAGAATCATCATGGTTATATTTTTCGATGATGCTCTTCAGCTCTTTTGCTGAGATCGTATCCTGAAGAATAGCCGTATTCGTTTCAATACCCACTTCTTCACAGGCCCGGGTCTTAGCTCCGGTATACACTTTGGATGCGGGATCATCTCCGACAAGGATCACCTGTAGAAAAGGCCTCCGGTTGCCTTTAGCGACCCAGTCATTCACATCTTCTCGTACTCTGTTTCGTACCAGTTCAGCCACTTTTTTGCCATCAATGATCTCTGCGCTCATATTATCGCTCTATATTATACTTTTTCATTTTATTGTAGATATGGGACCGCTGTATACCGATCGCATCTGCCGTCTGAGATATATTCCAGTCATTTTTTTCCAAATGCTTTATCAAAAATATTTTTTCAGCGGTTTCTTTGAACTGTTGAAAGTCATCACTTGAAGCTGCTAAAGTGCTTAGGTCACCATTCTCTTCGTTGCGATCTTTCAATACTGAATGAACGGTATCACCGGTGATCTGAGCATCAGACGACAGGATACCAATTCGTTCTATTGCATTCTGCAGTTCCCTTACGTTACCAGGCCAGTTTCTGTCTTTCAGTGCATGCAGTGCGCTTTCATCCATCTGTATAGAAGAAAAGCTAATATCGCTGTCTTTCAGGTTTTCCAGAGTAGATTTTGCGATAAGGGGAATATCTTCTTTACGCTCATCCAGCGGGGGAATATGAATAGGGATCACACCTACACGGTGATAGAGGTCTTCTCTGAACTTCCCTTGACTGATCTCTTCGCTAAGGTCTTTATTGGTGGCAGATATGATCCTGACATCCACTTTAATGGATTGATTTCCTCCAACCGGTGTTACCTTTTCTTCCTGCAGCGCCCTCAACACTTTAGCCTGTGCCTGCAAACTCATATCACCTATCTCATCCAGAAAGAGCGTTCCTCCTCTGGCCTGTTCAAATTTACCGGTACGCTTTTTATCAGCACCGGTAAAAGCCCCCTTTTCATGTCCGAAAAGCTCACTTTCTAGCAATTCTTCCGGTATAGCCGCACAATTGATCTCTACAAAAGGTCCGCTGCTTCTGGGACTCTTTTCGTGGATCCATTTTGCTACGAGTTCTTTCCCGGTACCATTATCCCCGGTAATGAGAACTCTGGATTGACTGGGAGCGACTTTGTCTATGATCGCCTTTATTCTTTTTATAGCCTGGCTTTCACCTATGATCGGTTGAAGCTTTGGAAGCTTACTCCGGATCTGCCGGTTCTCAGCCTCCAGGTTCCGGGTTGACAAGGCATTCCGGCAGGATATCAGTAACCGATTCAGATCCGGCGGTTTTTCAATAAAATCATATGCCCCTTTCTTGGTGGCCTCAACGGCAATTTCAATATTACCATGCCCGGAAATCATGATCACAGGACATTCTATGCCTTTTTTACGGATCTCATTCAGCGTCTGTATCCCGTCGATCCCCTGCATTTTGATATCCATCAGGATCAGGTCGATCTCATTATTCCGGCTAGATAAAAACTCTAGAGCTTCATCTCCGCTTTCAGCAAGACTTACCCGGTAATCCTCAAATTCGAGGATCTCTTTTAACGTATTTCGGATCGCTTTTTCGTCATCCGTAACAAGTATGTGAGCTTTACCTTCAGACATAAGATCAGCTTCTCCGCTTAATAGTTTTCATAAAGATAAAGCAAAATTTGCTCATGCGTTTGATCCACAGGCTTTACTTTCCCGGCAAAATTATTAGTAGCTATACTTACAATAATGTCTTTTCCTTTTTTGGTGGTCAAATAACCGGATAGTGCACGTACTCCGCTCATATAACCGGTCTTTCCTCGGAAGTTACGGTACAAGGGGGTGTCCTTCATTCTGTAAGCTATGGTTCCGTCAATTCCTGCTACCGGAAGTGACTCATAAAGAGTGTCATAATATTCTCTGTTACGGATCTCACTAAGATAATGGGACAAGTTAGACGTTGTCGTAAAGTTACCATAGGCAAGACCGGACCCGTCCCTCATGATCACATAGCTGGTATCGGTAGCTGTTTCAGCCAGAAATGCTTTCACCAGCTCAATTCCCCCTTCAAAGCTTCCCGGCTCTCCGCTCAGCTCTGCATGAAGGGTCTTCAAAAACATTTCGGTGTAGAAATTATCACTTTCCTTATTCGCCCAGGTCAGGAGGTCAGACATCGGTCTGGAAAGGTGCCGGGCAAGAGTTTTATAGTTTCCTCGGGATTCTGCATACTTTTCCGTTCGCCGGTTTCCGATCCACTCGATCCCCTTTTTTCTGATGAAATCTTTGAAAGAATCTACAAAGTAGGTACCGGCATCATGAACAGACAGTGACTCGGTTTCATAGTATCCCCGTGGAAGGCCACTTCTTAATATGATCCGGTTTGTTCCGGGGTCTCTTCTGTAATATTCATCATATTCCCGGTTTTCCGGAAGGATCAACTGCTCATTAATGAAATCTACGTAATCGGTACTGTCCGGGAACCATCTTATGACCGGCCTGGCTCCTACATCCCCTTCAGCAAATACTTCCAGGTCTACCGTATTGTTATTGAAAGATAGGGGTGCGATCTCAACCCCATAGTAAAAAGAGAGATCATACCAGTCCCATCCTACCGGATAATTCTGATCATCAAAGTAAGAGATATCTCCGATAAGGTCGCCTTCTATTCTGTTGATCCCTTGTTCCTTTAACTGCTGGTACCAGGATTCGAATACATAGTAACGATTCTCTTCATACAGAAACCCGCTGATACTGGGATCACCACTTCCCCTGATGATAATATCTCCCTTCCAGGTATCCCCTTCCTGGAAACCCGGACTTTTCAGAACGGTCTCATACCTGAAATCTTTACCCAGGTAGTGCAAAACGGCCCCAAGAGTATATAATTTCTGATTGGATGCCGGTATAAATAGCTTATCGGAATTCCTTTCAAAAAGGATCTCTCCTTCAGCATCCCGGACAGTGACAGACCAGAATGCTTCCGTATTATTTGAGGACTCGATCACATCATTAAGATCCTGAGCATGTACAACTGTTGAGGTAATAGCTGTAATAAAGCACAGAAATGATGCGATAGATCTGATCATAGATTCACAAAATATTTTTCTTCTTCTTCCTGAAAGGCATTGCGGATCTCATTCTCAGTTTCACAATTCTGTATCTTCTCTCTGAATGTTCCACTGTTCATTAACCTTGATATCCTGCTCAGCAATTTAATATGCATGCTGTTATTTGATTGAGGACTGACCAGCAAGAATACGATCTTCACCGGTTGACCGTCTATTGAATCAAAGTTCAGCGGCTCCTTTAATAATGCAAAGGCTCCAAGATTATTATCGACTGCAGTTGTTTTACCGTGTGGAATGGCAAGACCCTTACCAACTCCCGTAGACATTACTTTCTCCCTCTCAAGAACTGCTCTTCTTATCTCTTCTAATTCCTCATCCGAATCAGTCTTATTTGCCAATGTATCCACAAGTGCATTTATAAGCTCTTTTTTTGAAGACACTTCGAATTGTGGCAATATGGTTTCCGAATCAAGCAGCGAAAATAGATTCATAAGCAGTTTTAAATACCGGGTTCATGTAGAGGACCCGAATATAGGCATGCTATTACCTTTCTATCAAAGAATAATTCGATTATGCTGCAAATAGTATGAATAAATGCTTAAACTTGGCCATGAGTTGGTTCAGGCAAACAAAATCCATACTACGAAAGGATCTGCAGATCGAATGGCGTACCCGCTTTGCCATAAATATGGTGATCGCCTTTGTAGTGGCTTCTTTAATGCTGATCCTTTTTACGATAAGAGCAGATCAGCTGGATCCGATCCCCAGAAGTGCACTGGTATGGATCATAATATTATTCGCTTCTTTGTCGACACTCAGCAGAAGCTTTCTTACTGAAACAGATAAAAGAACTTATGATCTGCTGAAGATCTACTCGGCGGGTAAGGGTTCTCCAGTATTTAGCGGAAAACTGATCAATAATTATCTTTTTTCACTTGCCGTCAATATTATAACATTTACCTTATACCTTTTCCTGGTTAACCTGAGCATTGTATCATGGCCGGCCTTTCTGGTGATCCTGTTTTTAGGTACGGCTGGAATCAGCGGAGTTTCCACGCTGGTAGCTGCTATAGTTTCACAGGCAGACCGTAAGGGTGCTATTTTCTCAATATTGAGCATACCCCTCTTCGTACCTATGATCCTACTGCTTACGGATCTTACAAAGGTGGCTTTCGTATCCGCTGAGCTAAGTACTGAAACACAGAGCTTATGGGCACTGGTAGGGTTTGTCGGGGTAATGGTTACGGCAGGAAGTATATTATTTGACTACATCTGGGAGGAATAATTGAATATATCATTTGGTGACCAGCGACTGGTAGGGCAGCAGAGAGCCCGTGAACAGATCAAGAGGATCTATGGGTCTGATCGTATCAGCCATGCCTATCTGATATCAGGCCCTAAAGGAGCAGGCAAAACACCTTTTGCCCTGGCCTTTGCGGAACTCATCAACGGAATTTCGAACCTTACTGATCTCGGAGAGCATCGTTCTTCCAAAAAATCTTCCTGGTTCAGTCATCCGGATATACACGTTTTTATCCCGAAACCGACATCCGCAGGAATGTCTGAGATTCGTGAGCGTCTTGAACTGCTTTCTGATGACCCCTATGAGATCATCGATTTTTCAAGCAGACCTTCATTGAGCGACGATTCTTCTAAGAATCTTCAAGCATTTTATCCTATAGATTACTTCAGAGATGACATTCGGCCGATTGCAAAACTGAAACCTAATGAAGGTAAGCGGGTGATCATTATAATGACCCGGGTGGAAACCATGCGAAAGGAAACAGCTAATGCTTTTCTGAAATTACTGGAAGAACCCAACGATCGCCTCATGTTCATTCTTACTACTGAAAGTTACGAAAGCCTGCTGCCAACGATCGTTTCAAGATGTCAGCATATACCGCTTGGTATGCTTTCTGAAGATGATGTAAGAACCGGTCTTATGAAAAATGAGTCATTGTCAGAAGACGAAGCCTCCTACCTGGCACGGGTTTCCGGTGGTAATTATGCCATGACACGATTTTTCGATCTGGAAAAACTGAAAGATAACAGAGAGGGTATTGTTGAGTTTCTGAGGGCTTCATACAGCCAGGATGCTTCAGCCCTTTCTAAAATGATTCAGGACTGGCAAAGTGATAATAATATTGAAGGAATGGTCTCTCTTACCAACCTGATAGAAATGTATCTGAGGGACCTGATGGTATTCAGAACCACTGAAAACCGTTCTCTGATCACCAACATCGATCAGGCAGAATCCATCGCGAAATTCACCAGGGCGCTGGGGGATGCAAGACTGGAAGATATGATAGACGAACTGGAAGAGAGCCGCACCCTTCTCAGACAGAATGTGAATCCAAAACTCGTATTCATTGTACTTTCTTTGAGATATTCAGCACTTATGAGAGGAATGGATCCTGTAATATCCAATGCTAATAACTGGCAACATTTACCTGCTTTTGTATCATGACTAAAACACTGAAATTCTCAAAAATGGAAGGTGCCGGAAATGACTTCGTGGTCATAGATAACCGGGAATACCGTCTTAGTATGAATGAGATCATAGACCTGGCTCCTTGTCTTTGCAATCGTCGCTTTGGAATTGGTGCAGATGGTTTACTAGTGCTTCAGGAAAATGAAGATCCGGATCTTGATTTTACTATGATCTACCGGAATGCAGATGGCTCAGATGCCGGGATGTGTGGAAACGGGGCTCGCTGTCTTTGCATGTATGCCCATCACCATGGATTCCCTTCAAATCTCACATTCAATGTGCATGACAACATTTATACTGCAGAGGTTCGTAAAAGTGAGGTTTGTATCAGGTTCCCGGTTACGGTAAAGACCCAAGAACTCGAAATAAATGACCGGCCGCTTATCAAAGCAGATGCAGCCACTGAACATCTTGTTTGTATGGTACCTGAATCTGACCTGGAAAAGGAAGATGAACTTGTAAGAACGGGAAGAAGCATCCGCAATCATGAACTGGTGCTTCCTGAAGGGAGCAACGTGAATTTTGTCAGCGTAACCGGCAGGCATTCTCTCAAGCTTCAAACCTATGAAAGAGGTGTGGAAGACCTTACTCTTGCCTGCGGTACAGGATCTCTGGCAGCATCTATTGCAGCGCATCACGACAGCCAATCTGACGAGACTGATCCGGTCTATGAAGTTCAGGTGAAAGGTGGAAAACTAAACGCCGGTTTCCATTTTGATGCAGATACACGTACTTATGCTAAACTAACTCTAACGGGGCCTGCTCATTTTGTCTTTAAAGGAAGTATTCAGCTTTAAACCGGCTCTGCTTGTTTGTGTTTGTTGTGTTTTCATCTCCTGCTCCGGTAAAGTAGGCGAATCTCTAAAGCTCAAACCGGTTCCGGTGCAAAATAATGAGAGCAGGTTACTTGTAGCACCTCAGCTCTCAGCCCCCAATTCGATCAAGAGTATTCAGCTTTACAGGGGCGATAATAAAGGTAACCCGCCCGTTCTACGACTGAACAGTAATGAGAAATTAGTTCTCGAATTCGATGAGCTTACCAATTTAAGCGGGCAATTCAGGATCAACTTCATTCACTATGGTCCCGACTGGAAAAGGAGTAATATTCCCGAGGAATGGTACCTTTCGGGGATAAATGAACTGATCTTCGGCTCCGGGACTATAAACAAGAATTCGAATCCTAATTATGTGCATTACCGCACTACATTCCCAAACCGACAGGTCTCTTTTATGGTTAGTGGAAATTATATGCTGCTGGTCAGTGACTTCAGTTCCGGCACTCCCCTCTTTTCCATGCCTTTTTATGTTACTGAAAATGAAGGAGAACTCGTTTCGAGCATCGAAACAATTTTTAATGCAGGGAGAAATAATGCTGCATTGGATCAGCCTTTTTCAGAGTACTTTTACCCGGCATTTGTGATCTATCCTCAGTTCGACCTGAGATATTACTTTGTGCAAAATCGATTCTGGGGCGATGCAAAACAAACCAGTACCTTTGATATCAGTGAAGAAGGTCGAAGCCGGTTTTACCTTAAAAGAGAGAACGCATACCCCGCAAATTTTGACTTCCTCGGACTGAATATTAGGGAACTGGGAATTACCGGTCCGGAAATTATGGACTGGCAACCGGGTAAAGTACCTCCTCTACTGATACTCAGGGATGATTTTCTGAATTTTAGTGCTGACCCCGTACCACGATGGAGATCCTCTTTTGGAGAGCCTGTCGGCGACAGGAATGCACGATACAGTAATGTAAAATTCAGGTTCAATGATCGGGGAGAACTTAATAATGACCCGGAGATCTATCTGATTGGTGATTTCAATCAATGGAATCCGGATGAAAATAACCGGATGGTCTATGATCAGAATCTGGGAGTATGGGAAAGTACCCAGCTGATCAAACAAGGACTCTACACGTACAAGTATGTTGTTAAGGAAAACGGGCAGCTGGATGAACTCCGCTTAGGAGACAGTATCAGCAGAGTGCGTCAGGAGTATACGTCCTTCGTATACTTTCTGGACCCTGACTATCAATACTACCGGTTACTTCAGGTACAGACCTTTTACTCGGATTGATCAAAAATCAATTCCGATGGAGAAATAATGAATCGGGTTTCCTCCGAATCCGCTTCTTTCATAAGGCCAGCCTACGTCATAGCGGAATGGAAGACCAAACAATATGGTCCTAATACCGAATCCACCTCCGATCAGAATATCCCCATCCAGATAAGTATCACTAGCCGTTATCGCACCGTTTTGTGTCTGGATCTGGTAAAACCCATCTTCTGGTTTCGCAACTTTAAAGTCAAGACCGGAATCATTGATGATCTGATTTCCGTTTGCATCCTGGAGTCCATATCGGATATCACGCCCCCATGCTGTACCCACATCCAGGAAGGCCACTCCCGTCAGATTATAAAGCGGAATGATCGGTAAGGCACCCGGTATAACTGCTGCGAAGAACGGGAATCGGAATTCAGCATTGATCAGGCTAAAACGATCTCCGTAAATGGCATTATAAGCGTAACCACGAAGAGGTAATGCCGGAACCGAGAAGAAGTTATCGACTAATTGATCAAATGAAAGTTCATTTTCGCTGAATCTGCGGTTGATCCAGCCTAAGCGACCACCCATAAAGTAATTTTGTGAGTCACCTCCCAGTGAAACTCCACCGGAGTATCTTAATGCAAAGGTATACTGATAACCCAGATTGAAATACTTTCTGAAGTCACCCAATGCTGAAATAAAAGTCGGAGCCTGGTTTCCTACTCCCGGACTTCCTGAGATCCCAACTGAATAGCGAGAGCCTCCCGCAGGTGTAATGAATCCGGGCAGTGTCTTATCATCAGTGAAAGTTACTTCAGGATACAGGAATAGTGCTCTTTGATCATCAAAAGCTGCTACATTCTGCCCCAAAAACGGGCCTCCTCCTATAAAGAACCGGTTACCATCGGGTACAATGCTATAATCTCTGGCCACACCGATCATTGCCACCCCAAAATCAATTCTTTTAAATTTATTGATTGGATACTGGAAATTGGTGGTCAGCCCGTAAGTCCGGAATCTCAGTATCTCACCTGAAAAGGTTTGAAAACGATTAGCCGTATGGAAGAAGTTGAATATATAATTCATTCGGTTCTTGAGGTAAGCATACTGAATGGTATAATCACTGTTTCTGAGGTCCAGCACAAAATTAGTCCCGAATGCCAGCTGATGATCTCCCAGAAGGTCACTGATTATAAACTGGGTAGATGCTGCTGATCCGTAGGTGGAGGCTACAAAAGTAGGGTTGTAGGAAATATCGGTTGAAAAAGCCAGCCTGTAGTCTCTTGGCTGATACCGGCCATCATTTGTATAATTATCTTCGGGCTCAAATGTATTCTCATCTTTGATCTCAATGGTTGTATCTGCGATCACGTCATCGGCAAATACATAATTTCTGAAATCAATATTCTCTGAATCATCCTGACGCTGCTCCTGCTCGACTACTTCCTCTACGGCCCGGGCTTCTTCTTTTATCTTAAGACCGTCTCTGAACATTTGATCAGCATAAGCAATAGCCGGAACTCTTTGTTCCTGTGTTTCCTGCGCTCTTCTTTTAGCCCAGTAGTTAAGTGAAGGAAGTTCCTGCTTTGCACGGTTGAAGGGTGATCGCATTAGGAAGATATCCAGATAACCTTCGTTAATTGAATTGTAAGCCAGCCTGGACCCGTCATTACTGATTGAGATCTGTGAAACACCGGTCAGGAAATTGGTCAGGGGTGTTGAAGTCAGGGTCTGTAAGTTGAGTTCATATATATTCTGAATTCCATTCAGATCCGATATATAAACCATTCTGCCGTCACCCGTCGTCTTGGGTGACCACTCATTCCAGTTATTGGTTTTTGTGAGCCTGACCGCATTGTTTTCTCCAATTCTGATCTTGTAAAGATCGCTCTGGTACATGCTTCGGTCCAGTAACAGATCATGATTCAGATTGTATCGACCCAGCTGGGTTCGGTCACCTCTGTACGAATTAAAATAAATCTCCTGTGAATTACTGCCCCAGGCCGGATTCATATCTGAAAAGAAATCCTTTGTAAGATTCGTAAGTTCACGGCTATCAATATCATATAAGAAGATATCCTGATAGGGACCGACATTCCCGTCAAAAGCAATTTTCTTGCCGTCTGGTGACCAGGCCACTGAACCAATCGCATCAAGCTGAGGGAAACGGAATTTATCCACTTTGCCACTCCGGTAATCAATGATAGCCAGCTCATCTTTGCCTTGAGACTTTGATGAGGCAGCTACTTTAGACCCATCGGGTGACCAGGTCAGGTTCGGATTCAGGATGTTAAGTTCTTCAAACTCAGGATTATCCTGTCCCTTTATCAGTGTCTTTAGTTTTTCACTGTTGATGGTACTGATCACTACTATATCGAAATAGCTTCTCTTGTTGGTAATAAAAGCAACTTTATCACCCTGTGGAGAAATGGACGGACTCGTATTGTATGTTCCGAATTTCGCCCGTTCGGTGAGTTGAGTTCCTACATCACCGTTACTCTCCCTGACCGCAACTTCCGGATAATATCTTTTCTTAAGGTACTCCATCCATTCATCAGACAGATCCTGCCCTTCCAGTCCAAGCGACTGAGTTAACCCTAAACCGACATTTCGTGTATTTTTAATTCGCTGAAGGATCTCACTGATCTTTTCACGGCCGTAGTTTTCCACTACAAAATTCCAGAAAGACTGGCCGCCCCGGTAGGCATAATAACCGCTGAGGCGGTTCAATGGTGGAAGGTAATTGTTGATCACAGCATCCCGAATGTACATATCCGTATTAGAGTCCCAGCCCAGAGCCATATACTCGGCAAGACCTTCTTCAAACCAAAGCGGGAAGACCAGGTTAATGTTATTTCTTATAATGGACTGTACACTTCCACCGTAAAACATATCATTAAACACCGCATGAACCAGCTCATGATGTAAAGTCCTTCTGAAATCTTTGTAATCTCCGTCAAAGGGTACGGTCATGCGGTTTTTAAATTTATCAGTCACTCCACCGATGCCCTCTGCTTCTATAGGGAGGGCTACCACATTGGTCTGAGAAAAGTCATTATGGGAATCATAAATGATCAGCGGGATACGTGCTGATATTTCATGATCAAAGTCTTCAGAAAGCTGACGGTATGCCGATTCAACGCTTTTTGCTGCAAATTCCGCCAGTTTATAATTCTTGTCGCCATAATAGTATACATCGAAATGCGTGGACTGAATAAAACGCCATTCAAAGTCTTCGTATTGAACCCGGTTCTTTCCGAAAGAATAATACTGGGCCTGAACTTCCGGCCAGATAAGTAGCCCTGCGAGTGCGATACCTAATAAAATGCGTTTCATCATACTATTTAGAAATATTTAGCTCTTAGACAGGGTAAAGTCGATCTGTCTTTTCTGCATGTTGGTGCTTTTCACTTTAACTCTGATGTCATTTCCAAGCTGATACTTTCGTCCACTTTTACGGCCAACGAGGGAATGACTCTTTTGATCATATACGTAGTAATCATTTTTCAGATCACTGACTCTGATCATTCCTTCACAGTAAATGTCTTTAAGGTTCACAAAAATTCCATTTTCTGTAACTCCACTTATAGTACCGTCAAATTCCTCTCCAATCCTTGAACTGAGAAATTCAACCTGCTTCAGTTTTACGGAATCACGTTCCGCGTCTACCGCTACTCGTTCTCTTTCACTGCAGTGTTCTCCGTCCTTTACCAGTGTCTTATGAGTATATGCAGCACTTCCCTGGTTATACCCTTTGAGTAATCGGTGGACAATAACGTCAGGGTAACGACGGATCGGACTTGTAAAGTGTGCGTAATGTTTAAAGCCCAGGCCGAAGTGACCGATATTGTTTGGAGAATATTCTGCTTTGGCCATGGATCTAAGCATTAGACCGTTTACGATATATTCGAGGCTGGTACCATCCACCTTTTTAAGAAGGTCATTGATCTTTTTAGGAGTGATTTTCCCATTCAGATTAAACTCAATACCTATTGGCTTAACCTGTTCTGCTATGCCCATCAGTTTCTCTTCGTCCGGCTTGTCATGTATCCTGTAAAAGAAAGGATACAGATCTTTTGATCTCTTCTCACCGGATTTCTGGCGTAATTTTTCTACATGCTGCGCTACGGTCCGGTTTGCCATCAACATACACTCTTCAATGAGTCTGTGAGCAAACAACCGTTCTTTTACGATCACCTTAATCGGATCTCCATTATCGTCTAAAACGAATCGCGGCTCAGGAGTGTCAAAATCGATCGCTCCCTCACGAAACCTTTTATGCATTAAAACCTGGGCCAGTGCATATGCTTCATGGATCTTATCACTCAGTTTATGATTTGAACCGTCTATGATCTGTTGCGCTTCTTCGTAAGTAAATCGCTGCTTGGAGTGTATGATCGTCTCCTCGATACTGTAATCCACCAGATTTCCATCGGGATCGATCTCCATAAAACAACTGTAAGTCAGTTTATCTTCATGCGGCCGTAAAGAACATACACCGTTACTCAACACTTCAGGAAGCATAGGAATTACCCGATCGACCAGGTAAACACTGGTCCCTCTTTTATAGGCTTCCTGATCCAAAACAGTTTTAGGCTGCACATAATGAGTGACATCAGCAATATGGACGCCGAGGTAATAATTTCCGTTATCCAGAATTTTGATACTCAGTGCATCATCAAAATCTTTAGCATCGACCGGATCAATGGTAAAGATCATTTCATCCCTAAGATCTCTTCTCCTGTCGATCTCCGCCTGGGGGATGTCGGTAGGAATACGGTCCGCCTGTTTATCCACATCAGGCGGAAAGTCTGCGATCATATCATTTTCAGCAAGGATAGAAAGTACGTTAGCGTCATTAGATCCGGACTGACCAAGAATAGAGAGAATCTTTGCCTCCGGAAGGGCTTTCTGATGAACCCAGTTTTCCAGACTGAAAAGTACTTTATCGTTTTCCTTGGCTTTACCCAGATTTTCAGGTAATACAAAAAAGTCGACCTGTGCAGATTTTGGATCAGATTCTATAATGAAATTCTTTTTTCCTACCTGTTTAAGCGTTCCGACATAATACTCTTTTCCTCTTTCAACGATCTCTACCAGTTTCCCTCTGGCTTTACCGTTTCTTTTATTTGAGCCCGTTATCTTCACTTTTACGATATCGTCCGGGAGAGCCATTCCAAGATCCTTGGAGGATATCATAATATCGTCCTCTCTGCCCTCGACCATTACATATCCGGTTCCCCGGTTATTAATATGAATACGTCCTTCCAGTAAACCGGAATCTGCGTTACCTGAAGATCTATTGATCGAGATCTTATTACCGTGGCGGTGTAAAATTCTTTTATTCTGCAGACGATTTATAGACTTGTCCAGTCTCTTTTGATCTTTTTTATTCTCTATGCTTAATACACTTGCGAGCTGACCTATGGTCATTTCATTATTTGGGCTCGACTTTATGAGATCCAAAATGATCTCTTCAAAACTACTTAACCTTTTATTTTTACTCATTAAATTCCTTTTACGAGGGATTTTCTTCTCTGTTTTCTGTTATCTCTTCTTCTGTTTTTTCCTTTATACCGAATAGTTTTCTGAATGGTCTGCCCAGTCGCCTGAAAAATTGTTTCCAGGTATTGAATGAAAATCTGGCTTCCACACCCACACCATTAATATCCTGGGTATCATTCGTGGAATTTGATGTATTCAGGTTTCCAAATGTCGGGTCCTGCCTGTGAAATGCAGTAACTGAAAATGTTCGGTTGATCCGGTATGTTGCTCCGATATCACCAATATTGATGTTATTCTGAGAGTACACCTGACCTTCACGCCTTAATATAAGCTTATCGTTGTATAATCTTAATGCAACCCCAAGATCGACCTGATTGTAAGTATTTAGATTAAAATCTACGTCCAGACTGCTCACATCACTGTTCAGCAGTGAATTGATCTGATTTGAAAGCAAGGGGCTGATCACCTGATTTGACAAAAGCGGGTTCAGTACTGCGGCTGATCCTGAAAGATTGTTCCCAAATGAGGTGTTCCTGGAAGTACTTGAATTTGAAACCGGTATAAAATCACCCATCAGCAGGAAACTGGTTGCTTGTATGAGTTTTTCGTCCTGATCTCTGTTTAGAGCGGCGATCTGAGTTTGCAGTGTTGAATTTATATTGGGATCAAAGGTATCCGGAAGACGGAAAAAGAATTCATTTTCGATACTGTCCAGTGTACCGGTTATGGAAAGAACCAATTCTACGGGTACCCTCACACGCTGAGTCTCATCATTACGAAGTTCTCCTCGCAGTGATGTTAATGTATTTATATCAGGTCGCGCCCGGTAAAATGCATTCAGGTTCAATCTTGCATTATCAGGAGGACCATTCCAGATAATAGTACCACCCGGTTCCAGTTCAAATCGACGGGTGAAGATGTCGCCACTGACAAACTGGTACCTTCCGTCTGTAATATTGAACTGCCCGTACATATTCACCTGCTGATCTTCAAGGGTGATACGTATCCGGCCGGTACCATTTGCAGTTACGGCATCATTGGTGACAGGATCAAAGATCAGGCGTACGGTCATCGGGTCCTGGGCCTCAAAGGTGAGATCCAGGGTAAAACGTTCTGCAAAGGTAAGCTGTGTTGGGTCTATGGATTGCTGACTACCGAATGCCGGGTCTCGCTGACCGGATGAATCCTCTGGAAGATCAAAAGATTCCACAAACCGGATAAGTTTATTATCCTCGCTAACCTCAGTTTCTTCCACCAGTGGGATACCGATCTCCGAAAAATCCGATATCTGCATCGGCGTAACTGTTCTCATCACCGGATTGATATTAGTACCTGTAATGGTCACCACACTGCTACCGTAAGCATTTCCATAGAAAGGAAGCGTAGGATCAAACTCAGAATTCAAAAACTGAAATTCATCCATCTCAACTCTCAGATCAAAATAATTGATCATCTGAAAATCATTAAAATCAAAAGTACCGCTTAGTGTAGCAAGACCACCGGACGGATCAATAATGAATACATCCTGAAATTCGAGACCTTCTCTACGGTTAAACCGGATCGGACCCTGCGCATAATAATAGGTATCCAGGAAATTAGGCCGGAAATACACTGCGTCCCGCTGTCCGATATCAAAGTTAACATCAAAATCATAATCATCCAGGGTACCCCAGAATTTTCCTTTCCCTGAACCATTACCCGAGGCTTCATTAAAGATCTTGGGTCCGATAAAGGGAAGTATCCACATATCGATATTGCGGAAATTGATATCGAATGCATAAAGTGAATCAACTTCACTTAGATTAATGCCCGCCCCTGGTGCTTTCACGTACCCATTGATCTCAAAATCCAGCCCTAGCCGGTCATTATTCCGAAAATAAGAGGGATATTTTGCAGAATCGGTATATACCGTGATACGGGTATCAAATTGATCCAGTTCCTGATTGTAATTACTGTTCAGTATCACATCGCCGGCTATCTGGTCATCCAGCATAAATTTTTCAACCGAGATATTCCCCTGTATACTGGGAATCCTGGTCAAAGACCGGGTGGTAAAATTGCCATTAAATAAACCGGAAAAATTGATCCTTCCATTAATCACATCGGAGAGACGCTCGAGCTCCAGACCATTCACGAGATAATTTACAGAATCAGTTGGGTTGGTACTGTACGTACCGTCAACACTTATGAACTGGTCTCCGCTCGTGAAAAGCAGGTCCTGCAGGGTTAATTTATTCTGTCGGTCATAAACTGCTACCGGTCTTCCCTCTGTGTCCCAGGCATATTCATCGGTTCCAACATCAAATTCATCGATCGAGAAACGGATCAGACTGTCCGTCAGAATTCCTTCTCCTGACAGATTAAACCTGGCATCATCAGCCAGTTGAGCAATATTGGTTGAGAGAGACAGACTGTCTCGGTTGAGTTTAGCCAGGAATTGTAAATTTCGGGCTGTAAAGAGATTGTAATCGAATAATCCCAGGTCTCCACTGATATTTAAGAGTGAAAAGTCCTTAAGCGAGGAATCATATCTGAAGCCTCCGGTAGCCTGTACCAGTATGGAATCTGCACTTAGGTCTCCTGATGTGAACGATGGATCGTAAACCCTGCTGTTAAATGAAAGTCTTTGAGGGTTGATCTCAGCATTTCCGGTAAAGGAAACGGATGACCTGATCTCCGGAAAAGACGGGATATATGTTCGCAAGAGTTTAAGATCCTTCAATCTCGAACTCCAGGTAATATTCTGTGCACTCGTCTGAAGAGTATCACTGAGACTTAGTGATGGATTATCGAGCAGGATCTCATCCTCAAAACGATAACGGAAAAAATCTTTCCAGTGCGCATACAGGTCGATCAGTTCAGTGGGGTTATACTGACCCTCAACTGTAGCATCAAAAGCTGTGGAAGTGAATCTCAGACTCCTGCGGTCATCTGGTGTGCCGGTAAAATCCAGATAGAGCTGATGATTACCCAAGATCTCTTCACCTACCACTGCATTAATGATATCCAGATTCGTTCTTCCGGTTATATTATCCAGGTTATTCCCGCTGATCTGTAAACCGTAATCCAGATCAACTACCGCTTCCTGCATTTGAGGAATATCTATGATCCTTTTTACCGGGAGTTTAGTCGCCGTACCCTGCAGATTGAATTCATTGATATCTGAGGTAAGATCTGCTACCAAACTACCGGTAACCACAGAGCCGTATAGTCCCAGTGCCAGATCTGATTGAATAAATCCGTTATCCAGTTCCACACCAATATCAAGACTGTCGTAACTGAAGCGGTCCACAGATCCGGATGAGAGCAATCGTAACGAACCAACGGCTGTCTGATAATCAAGCGTGCTGGAATTAAGGTCCATTTCCAGATTAAGACGGGAGTTCTGAATATCATCTGATATAAGTCCTCCCAGATCGAGAGAATCTGCTGTGATGTTTAGATCCAGATCCCTAATCGGCGCCAGACGGATCTTTCCATCAATATGTGCCTCGCCTCTGTTGCTGCTAAGCCAGATATCTGTTTTGGCAGTATCCTGATTACCTCTCAGGGAACCCCGGAAATTCACTTTAGACAAAGCATCGAGTTGCAAACTATCCAATGGTAACCCGAAAGATGAGATGTCAACGGTTTCAAAACGGGCATCATCAATATTGAAATCGTAGCCAATACGATCCCGTTGTCCAATATCAAGCAATGCACCGCTGGCAAGGAAAAAACTTTCACCCAGTGTAAACTCCAGGTTATCAAACCAAAGAGAATCCAGCGTGCCCTCTCCTTCTATGGAAGCGAAAATATTACGATCAACTGCCGGGAATAATGGAAAGATCCGGTTCAGGTTTTCTGAGTTCAGGTTTCCCTCTCTGAGATTAAGCTCATAATAGGCCTCCATGAGCTGTTGCCCGATATTATCATTCAATAGATTAACATCACGTGCTTCAGCATTGAATACAAGCCTCGACCTTGCCAAACTGACTGAAAAGGAGTTCATCTCCAGCGTTTCTTCATCGTTGTATATCTGTCCCAAAATATCAGCTCTCTGCAGTTCTAATTCAGGAACTGAAAACTCCAGAGATTCAATATCCAGTATTCTTTGATTCTCAGAATATTCCAGATAGGTATTTAGGTAGTTCAGGCGGAAAGTGAGGCTGTCTCCCCTGTAAGCCAGCTGATCTGCATCAAACCGATTGCGGAGCTTAATAACCCCATTCTCCACTATGAGGGAGGGGATCAAAAGGTCCAGAATCGGTTTATCCGAAGACAATAAAGAATCCTGAGGATCAGGTTCGGTGAGCGCTGTGGATCTAAGTTGAAATGCCTGAATGGAAGAAGCATCACCCATCGTACTTATGTAGATCTCAGGTGATTGAAGGTTCACACCGTTCAGAATGATCCGGTTATTCACCAGAGCAAGCAGGTCGATCCCGGCTGATACATTTTCAACATATACCACTGATTCAAAGGAAGAGGAATCAGGATATATATCTACGTCCTGTAATTCTATACTGAATGGGAGAAAACCATCTACCTTTCCTATACTTAACACCCCTTCAAACTGCTGGTTGAAGACCTCTTCAACTTTATCTGCCATCAGATTCTTCACAAAACCCAGCTGAAGTGCAGAAAGAACAGCAAGCAACACAACCACAACGGTAGTTATGAATACTCCGATAAAGGTCCAGAACGTAGACCAGGATCTGTAAAGCAGCCTCAGGTATGCCATTTAAAATCTACTTCTTATAAATTCCCACGATGCAGTGATCAGGTCTTCATTATCCATTTCTTTGATATAAGGGCTTCCGATTTGTTCCAGCAGGATAAGTCGGATGATGCCGTCTTTAACTTTTTTATCCGTTCTCATCATCCTGGTCAGATCTTCAGATGATCGGTCCAGAGATTTCAGACTCAGTTCATAGAACGGACGTAATCGGTTTAAATTGGACAGGTCGATCTCAGAGCCCAGTTTATTTGACACAAAAACAGCTCCGTACATTCCGGCAAATACCGCTTCACCATGACTATAATCTCCATAACTGCCGCACTGTTCGATCACATGGGCAAAGGTGTGCCCGAAATTCAGATACGCCCGGATGCCCTTTTCATTTACATCTTCACTCACGAACTTATTCTTGATCATGGCACTACGCTTGATCAAGTCTTTCCAGGCATTTGGATCCCTTCCGGATGCCGACTCGGAAAGAGTAAAAATATCATCCAGGATCACCGGATCAGCAATGAATCCATACTTTATGATCTCACTCATACCGTTTACCCACTCACGGTTTTCCAGCGTTTCGAGATAGGATAAATCTGAGAATACTGCTTCAGGCTGATAGAATGAACCGATCAGGTTTTTACCTGCAGCATGATTGATCCCGGTTTTACCACCAATAGAAGAATCGACCATAGCAAGCAGCGTTGTGGGAATATGAATGAGCGGAATACCTCTCAAAGCAGTTGATGCAGCAAAACCTGCCAGATCACCGGTCACACCTCCTCCAATTGCAAAAAGCGGAATACTTCTTTCAGCATGATTGTTCAGGATAAAATCAGTGAGTTTCTGATATTGATCAAAGTTTTTTGAAGCTTCTCCGGCAGGGACAGAATAGATCAGTAATTCTTCAAAATAACTACCCAGCTCATCCATGATCTTGGCTTCATGGAGATCTAGCACATTTTCATCAATCACAGCAAATGCTTTTGAAGGATGAAATCTTTGAATAAAATGATAAAGAGACTGCCCCAGGTTTGAACCGATATAGATCGGATACTCTTTTCGGGTACCGGTGGAGACAGTGATCGGGTCAGACATGCAATTGAATTTTCTTGATCAGATCCCGGATCAGATCCTCGTTGTTTTTATAATTAGCCGTATTGATGGTGATCTGTGATTGATCATACCATTTCTTACGTCCGGAATATAAGGTTTTAAGTTCATCCATAAGCATTTCTTTGGTTTTCTTTTCTCCATTATCCCGGTAAAGGATCGGTCGTTCCGAACTGTCAAAAACCCGTTTCGTGATCTCTACCATTGGTGTCTCAAAACAGATCAGTAATCCATTGAATTTTAAATGATCGACCATATGCTGATTGTGAAGCGCACCTCCTCCAAGTGCGACAACCTGATTTTTCAGATCCGGAGTCAGAGATAAGACTGCCTTTCTTTCCAGAGTCCTGAAATATTCTTCACCTTCCTGCTTAAAGATCTCGTTTATGCTGCGACCTTCTTCTTTTTCTATGTACTGGTCCAGATCCGTAAAGGGCCAATCCAGCAGTTCAGCAAGTGCTTTTCCATAGGTGGATTTTCCCGAAGCCATAAATCCGGTCAGAAATATGCCCCCTTTGAATCTGTTTAACCGGCGTTCATTCATACTCAGGTTTTTTTGGACTAACCATTTCCACTTCTTCTTTATCGATCAATACCGCCCCTGGCGGAGCTCCTTTTGGTTTTCTGACATACTTCTTTTTTGTGATGATCACCGGAGCCAGTTTTGATCCCCTTGCCTTCGATTGATAAGCCGCATATGATGCCGCTTCCAGCAGCACCTTCTTTTGGGGCATTCCTTTATCATTTTCCATGCGGATGAGAAGGTGAGATCCCGGAACTCCGCGGGCATGCATCCAGATATCTTCCTTATGACCGGCCTGCAGTAGTTTGTCATTGCTCCTGGCATTCTTTCCTATCCAGCATTGATAGCCATTGATACTCAGCTGATAGAAAGCTGATCCTTCATCTTTTACGGATGAATTTCCTGTCTGAAGGATCTCTTCCAGATCCGTTTCATGCTCTTTGATCCAGTCATTCAGCTCCCAGATATTCTGTTGAGATTCAAGCTCCCTGGCCAGTTCGAGATACGTCTCTTTTTCTTTTTCGAGTTTAGGGATCCGCTTTTTTGCTTCCTCGTACGACTGGCGGGTATTCTTCGACTTTGAATAATATCGCTGTGCATTAGCAGCCAGGTCGAGATCTGCTTGAATAGGGATCTTCACCTTATCACTGCCCGAATACAGGTCGGTTACCTCGATATGATCCTCTCCCTTCGTACTTATATGAGCATTTGCCATCAGCATATGTCCCCACTGTTCATATTGCTGGGCTCGATCCAGTCCTTTTTCCGCATTCTGCAAATTGCCCAGGCTTGACTTCAGTCTCTTTATTTTGCGGTCCAGAGCCGACTCGATACGGCTTCTCTTTTGCCTTAGTCGCTGAGCATTTGAATAGTTCTTATATCTCCATGATATAAGGTCATTTACAGAATCAAAATTCTTGACCGTTTCTGATGGAAGGCGTTGTTGCCCAAACAAGGTGGTATTTCCATTGGCCAGTAATCTGTAAGAGGGGTTATTTCGCATTTCTTCATCACATCCCTTTACAAAACCAACAAGCTCCGCATTATTCAGACTATCCAGCTCATGTACTTCAATTAGGTCCTGAATATTTTGTCTGGGAAACATGGGATCAAGGGTAAGGATCTTATTCTTTGTACTTTTTGATCCGGGATCTGCAGAAAAAAGATCCAGTACCTGAGGATCGGGAGCTTCTGATCCGGGCTCATCATACTCTTTAAAGACTTCCACAATCTTTGAGTTCTGTGTGAGAAATACATTAGACCGGTTGCTGAAAAGCCTGAAATAAAGAGTCATATCCTCTTCAAAATCAATATATACCCAACGGTCAGACTCCGGTATCCTGACGTCAGTAACTTTTTTTCCCTTTAGTTCATCAAAGAATGTCAGGGCATTGGATTTCTTCCCCGGCCGATAAGTATCCATGAATAAAGCTGTATTTGAAGGCGAAGAGCTAAAGATCAGCCTATGCGACTCCCCCTCACCTTCAAAGAAGATTTCAAGTAAATTCTTGTAGGGAGTGATCGCATTCAGAAAATAAGAGCAGCTTAATTTGTTTTTGAGATGCCGCTTTAAATATATTATTTCATAGAAATTCATGGATGGGAATAATAAACAGAGAGGTATGCATTATCCAATATTCAATTCTTTCGTAAATACGATTGACAATCAGTTAGATAAACGGGGTATCAAGTCAAAAAAATTTCGTACGTGGGAAGATAATAAGATTCATGCGATTGGTTTAGAATTAGTTATAGATCTACATAATGTATCGGATTATCTTGATGCATTATCGATAAATTTTGACTGGGATAGCTTTCGGGAAGCATCGATGGCAAAGCAGCTGGAGGGAATGGATTCTCATCCTTTCCTTAAAGTTGAGTCACTCAATGAAGCAAATCTGAAGCCTACGATCGATATTGAGATGTCCTGGCTTTTTGATATTGACCACTGCCAGCCTGAAATACCGGGTGAAACAGGCAATTACCGGATCGAAAAAGCGAGTCGCTGGATGGAATCCATCAACCAGAGAGTCAATGAACTCATGGCTGAAGATGATATTATCACTCGCTGGCACGTAGAGATCGACGGAGACAAGAACGGGCGGTATCTATCCGCGATCAACCTGATCTCCTATTTCCAGTATGAACTGGATGAGCCGGAAAGCCTGAATGATGTAACAACGCTGGTCAGTAAAAAACTGCAGGATCTTTTGCTTAAAGCCAATAAAGTGATCTTCCTGTCGGATGAAGTCCTGCAACAGGTCATCGCTGCCTGATACAGCTATTTTATAGTCTAAAATAAAAAAAGGCTCCGTGTGGAGCCTTTGAAATTATTTCTTCTTCTTGTGTCTGTTCTTTCTCAGACGCTTTTTCCGCTTATGCTTGGCAATTTTTGAGCGCTTTCTCTTTTTACCGCTTGGCATACGTAATCACCTAAAAATTTTATTCTTTTGATTAATGGTCCCAAAAATAAAAATAATCTCAGGGTTTTCTAAATCATTTTTCAATCATCAGTGACTCATTCACTGACTCTTTGAAATCCTTGGATATTTTCAAGACCGGTGCAAACTGCTCAGGCACGATCACTTCCTCATTGGTCTTAGGGTTTCGGGCAACCCTTTGCGCCCGCTTTACTACTTTAAAACTACCAAATCCTCTCAGCTCGATGGTGTCACCTCTCTTCATGGCTTCAATTACCGTTTCCATAAAACCATTTACCACAGCCTCTGTCTCTACTTTCGTGAGGCCTACTGATGAAGAAATGATATCCACAATATCTGCTTTAGTCATATTTCATACGTTTTGTTTTAGAAGACAAATTGCTCCCGTTAGCTACATGAAAAACAAAGCTATTATAAAATCGTTCAATCTTTTACATCATTTCTTTAAGCTAATTTCAGGTTCTTCATCATTATTCCGAAATGTTTTTTACTTTCACCTCGCTTATTTGTGAATTTTAACTCAACAAAGATTAAATGGAAGTTTTTGAAAGTGTAGTCAATTTTCTGAATAACCTGATTTGGAGTCAACCAACCTATTTCCCATTCATGGTTGCTGTCCTTCTTAGTTTCGGGATCTTCATCACACTAAGATTAGGTTTTGTTCAGGTACGACGATTTTCTCATGGTATTAAAACGGTAATGGGAAAGTATGATGACCCGGACGACACCGGTGACGTAAATCACTTTCAGGCTCTTACCACTGCTCTTTCAGCAACTGTTGGTATTGGTAACATCGCAGGTGTGGCCATTGCTATTCATTACGGTGGCCCCGGTGCCCTTTTCTGGATGTGGGTGACTGCCTTTTTTGGTATGGCTATTAAATATACCGAATGTACCCTGGCTGTAAAGTACCGTACTATCAATGCGGACGGATCTGTATCAGGCGGACCGATGTACTATATTGAAAAAGGTCTTGGAGAGAACTGGAAATGGCTGGCCGTATTCTTTGCTTCCATGGCGGTGATATGTTCATTTCTTACCGGTAACGCGGTACAGGCAAATACGGTAGCAGATACCATGTACACTACATTCTTAATTCCAGGCTGGATAACCGGACTGGTCACTGCCTCATTAGTCGGAGTTGTGATCATTGGTGGTATCAAAAGAATCGGACAGGTAACAGCCCGACTGATGCCTCTGATGGCGATCATTTATGTATTGGGTGCATTGACCATTCTTTTACTGAATGCTGAAGATGTAATTCCGGCCTTCAAAACGATCCTGGTAACGGCCTTTACCCCGGAAGCCGGATTATTCGGAGTGGTTACCGGTGGATTCCTGACTACGCTGGTATGGGGTATTAAACGAGGACTCTTCTCCAATGAAGCCGGCCAGGGTTCAGCACCTATAGCACACGGTGCAGCAAAGACGGACGAACCGGTACGGGAAGGAGTAGTTGCACTGCTGGAGCCGTTCATTGATACTATTCTGGTATGTACTATGACAGGTCTGGTAATTGTTAGTACCAATGTATGGCAGGAAAGACATGATATTGAATTCGACCCTATTACTGTGGAAAACACCTACAATTTCAATGAGGAAGGTGAACAGGTTCTGATCGTTGAGAACGGAGTACCCGTAAATGGTGAAGTGATCAGAAATGATGCTACTACCGGTGCTTTTTACACTAATGAAGGAATGTCGGAAGAATTCAGCGGGTCCATTGATATCTCAGGAGGAACTGCTGTAGTCCTGGATACGGATGGAAATACTGTGGAAACATTATATACAAGTACGGCTGAGAACGGAGCTCCCCTTACCTCTCTCGCCTTCGAAAAAGGTCTGTCCAGTTTATTCCCGGGTGGACAAATGATCGTTACAATTTGTGTACTCTTATTCGGTATTTCTACTGCAATAAGCTGGTCCTACTATGGTGACCGTTCCATTCAGTACCTGGCCGGTGATAAGTCCATCATTTACTATAAGTTCGTATATATAGTCATGCACTTTGTGGGTGCCGTATTAGCACTGGAAACAGTTTGGGCTATTGGTGATATTGCTTTAGGTCTGATGACCTTTCCGAATATCATAGCCTTGTTTGCATTATCAGGCGTTGTTGCCACCGCAAGCAAGACCTATTTCACCAAAATGCAAGAAGAAGAAGGCACGTAGAAATGGAAGATCTTACGGTAGTTGACCATCCCGTTGTAAAACGGCATCTGAGTATTTTAAGAGATAAAACTACCGAAACTGCGGCCTTTCGCAGGTCGATCAAGACCATAGGTACTATCCTGGCTTATCATGCCCTGAAAGATTTACCGATGGACGAGATTGAGATCGAGACTCCCATTGAGAAAACGACCGGTTACCGCTACAATAAAGAGGTGATCGTGGTTCCGATCCTGAGAGCCGGGCTTAGCCTGGTTGATGGTATCATCAGCTTCATACCTGATGCCAAAGTAGGTCATATCGGTGTGTATCGGGATGAGGAATCCCATGAGCCCGTGAACTACTATCACAATTTCCCCGGTGGATTACACGGAGCTTATACATTGGTGGTCGATCCTATGCTGGCTACCGGCGGAAGCGGCTCTCACGCACTCAAGTTTCTTAAAGAGACCGGAGCAGATAAGATCAAATTTGTATCACTGATCTCTGCTCCTGAAGGGATCGAACGGCTCAGAAAAGACCATCCTGATGTGCCCCTAATTACAGCTTCAGTAGACGAATGCCTGAATGATGATGCATTTATCGTTCCGGGCTTAGGAGATGCAGGAGACCGGTACTTTGGTACATTATAAATTTATTATACCGACCCTGCTGCTATTTATACTGATTTCCTGCGGAGATCTGTCTGAATATGAGAACCAGCAGGTATCGGAAGCATTGAGCGATTCCGTATTAACTACCACCTATACTGGTAATCCGGAAATGGAATTCATGGAAAATAACAGTCTGAAGCTCAAGCTTACCGGATCTGCTTCCATTGCTACCAAGAATAATAAATTAAATATCAACAGGATTGCTGGACCGGTTCATATCGATATCTATAATAACGGGAGTCTTGATACTACCGTGGATGCGGATAGTGCAGTTTATTTTCCGGCAGAATCTGTATTTGAAATGTTCGGCAGCGTCAAAGTCATGGCTCCCGGGGATAAAAAACTTTTTAGTGATTATCTTAAATGGGACCGTGATCAGGACCGCGTTTTTACGGATCAGTTTGTTGTCCTGATAACCCCTACCGACAGCCTGACTGGTAATTCATTTGAAGGGAACTCGGACCTCAGCGAAGCTACTATTACCAACACCGGTGATGGTGGCGGAAGATCGGTGATCGACTGATGCAGTGCTGTCACAAATACGGTCTTTTTGGTCTGCTGATATTCTTATCACTTCAATTCACAGAATCATTTGCACAGAACACGATCGACATCCTCGATTATGAGAGCATTGATCTGATCCAAACTGGAACAGAATCATTGCAAAAGATCTATAAACCAGTTCTGCGAAATGATCAGGCCTTGATGAGTTGCGATAGTGCCTATAGTTATCAGAATACCAATGAGATCCATTTATTCGGTAATATCCAGATCGAGACTGATACAGAATTGATTTGGTCTGACACCCTGTATTATTACGAGGATCGTGATCTGAGCAATTTAAGAGGCAGAGTAGTGATCGTACAGGACAGCAGCACTCTTTATGGTGAAAAGGTTGACTATAATTTCTTTACCAAGATCGCTTACTTCCGGGACGGTATCAGACTAGAAGATCCACAAGGAACCCTTATTGCCGACCGCGGCACCTACTTTCAGAATCTTGATTCCGCTATTTTCAGAGGAAATGTTCAGCTGGCAGATACCGCTCAGTATGCTGAAGGAGACAGTCTTTTTATTAACCGCAAAAGACAATTTCTCCAGTTATATAGTAATATCTTTGTACAGGACAGTACGAATCAGGCCCTGCTCACCGGAGATTTCCTGGAAGCTGATTCAACGGGCAGACGATTTGTTGACGGTAATGCTTATTTACGCAGAATATCTTCAGATACCACCGATACTTCTCATATAAACGCGGATCAGATCCTGTTACTGGAGGAAGACTCTTCTACCTACATTCGTTCATATACTGATGTCAGGATATGGTCTGAGCGGTTTTCCTCACGATCAGACACTGCACTATATAATTCTGAGGAAGAGATCTTCAGACTCACTGCCTCACCCAGGGCATGGCATAAGAATATTCAGCTTACCGGTCCCTTTATCTCCGTTCAGCTGGACAGCAACCAGGTCAGGCAGCTTATATCTTATTATAAACCCATTGCTGTTCAGGAAGACAGTGTAACCGGGCGTTTGAATCAGATCAAGGGCGACACCCTGACGGTAAATTTTACAGACGGCAACATATCCACCATCATTCTAAGGCCGGACTCCAAGGTCCTGTATCACACACGTAATGAAGAAGGTGATCCGGACGGTGCAGTAGAGTATATATCCCCGAGAACAGTTATGTATTTTAATGAGGGGGAACTTCAGCAGGTCAAGGCGGGACAGAATCAGGGCGTATTCTTGCCTGAATATTCCGGACTGGCTGACCGCAGACTGGAAGGTTTTTCCTGGGATCCGGCAGATCGTCCTCAGAAACCCGTCATGGATCTCTCTCCCCGTTTCCCTCCGGTTACACCTGATCCGCCATTCAGCCTCCCTCCCAAATACTTGTTTTATCTTAAAAACCTGTAAAGGGCCCACACACGGAGCCTAATATTTTCAATTGCAGGGCAATATGCCTATGTTGAGGGCTCTAAATTAAACACACAGTACTTACACTTTTTATAATGAAAATTACTTTACAAAGAATATTTCTATCCGGACTATTCATCATGTTATTTACTTCGGCTGCTATTGCTCAGCAAATGCAAATGCCACCACAGCCGGCACCTCTGGATAGCGTTACGACGGAACAATTCAACACTTTTGTTGATGTGAACAAACAATTCCAGGCAATGCAGTCCGGGACACAGGAAAAGATTGCAGCTATGCTGGAAAATCAGCCTATGACCCTTGAAAGATTTCAGCAGATCGTTATGGCGATGCAGAACCCTCAGAATGCTGGTCAGATGAACATGACTTCCGAAGAAGAGCAGGTGCTTACAGCTATTCAGCCTCAGCTAATGCAGCTGAATACTACTGTTCAGCAGGAACAAATGAAGATACTACAAGACAATGGTCTTACACCGCAGCAATTTCAACAGATAGGTCAGGCAATCTCACAAGATCCTGAACTGATGCAAAAATTTACTGCTGAAATGGGTATGGATCAGGCCGGAAGCGGACAGTGAACCGAGCATACACCAGATATTCAAAGCCGCGTATCAATCGCGGCTTTTTTTATATCCATACTTAACTCCTTCCTGGCTAACCAATAAAGAAGTCCTGAAAAAAGTAGCAGTACAGGGAAATCAATACAATACAGGTGATATTCAGCATGATTCCCGTGCGGGCCATTTCATCCATTTTTATATATCCACTTGAATAGACGATCGCATTTGGGGGAGTGGATATTGGGAACATGAAAGCACAACTGGCCCCGATAGTTAACGGAATTGCTAATTGAAGTTCCGAAAATCCAAAACTCTGAGCGATAACAAAGGATACCGGAATAAATACCGCCACCAGCGCCACATTACTCATCACTTCCGTAAGGAACACCGCAAAACCACATACGACCAGTATCACGACAAGAGGTTCGGCACTGACATTACTGCTGATCCATTCTCCCAGTAATCCCACTATATTAGTGACTTCCAGCCCCTTGGCAAGAGAGATCCCCCCTCCGAATAAAAGCAGAATATCCCATGGTAATTTTTTGGTATCCGGCCATTCGAGTAATGCCCCTTTCTCTTTTCCACTCGGCCAGATAAAAAGAATGATGGATGCAAAAATGGCAATGGAAGTATCATTGAGTGCTTCAAGGCCCGGAATCTTTGTAAGCTGAGACCTGAAGATCCACAATAATGCGGTAAGGGTCATTATGATCAATACTCTTTTTTCCCCTTTAAGCATCGGCCCCAGCTCCTCAAGTTCACCGCTGATCAATTGTTTGATCCCATAAAGCCTTTTAATACGCACCGGAAATACAACTTTTGTATTAATGATATATACCACCGAAAACAATATCACTACAAGAGGAAAAGCAAAAAACAACCAGTCAGCAAAATTCAAAGGCACCATACCCGCCTCATCCACCAGGCTTGCAAGTACCAGGTTCGGAGGGGTTCCGATCAGAGTAGTAATGCCTCCTATATTGGCCGCGAATGCAATTCCAAGCATCAGGGTAAGTGCAAAGTTCTTCCCCAGACGTTCATCATCAAATTTACTCCCCAGCAGACTCACAACCGACATTCCAATAGGAAGCATCATCACCGTAGTCGCGGTATTACTGATCCACATGGATAATAACGCAGTGGCAAGCATACATCCCAGAATCACCCGATTGGGCTTTTCTCCGGCAAGATTCATGATATTCAGCGCAATTCGTTTGTGCAGCCCCCACTTCTCAATGGCGAGACCAAGTACGAATCCCCCAAAAAATAAATAAATAACAGGGTTAGCATAATTTATGGTAGTCTCTCTTAACTCCAGTATCCCCAGAAGAGGAAAAAGAACGATGGGCAGTAAAGCCGTCACCGCAATAGAAACTACTCCGGTAATCCACCAGCTAAGCATCCATAGTACTACCCCAATCATCCTGACCTGAATATTTTCAGCCCCTGCTATCATGAGGAACAGCAGAAATAATAAAGGACCCGCAATTAATTTGATTGTCTTGTTCACTGCTTCACTTTGATTAAACAGATTCCAAGAAACTGAATGGAGCGGCAAAGTACAAGAGCAAACACCGGAGACCCAGACAGTGTTGACCCTGTAATCCAGGTCTGTGGTTCCCCTTTTATATATTCTTCATACTGAGAATGCATATTCCTGATGATCGGAAGATTAAACCACAACAGATCAGAAACAAAAATGAGGTCGATCATGGTGGAAAGTATCAAAATAGCCCAGAAAGCACCTATGAAGCACATGCGCCACTTTATGGCAGAGCTGGGACTGGATGAAGAAAACTTTGAATTTTATGGTAAATATACCGGTAAGATCAGGCTGAATGTCTTGGAAAAATTCCGGGATAAACCGAATGGCAAACTCATCCTTGTTACTGCCATGACTCCTACTCCCTCAGGAGAAGGTAAAACACTCACATCTATTGGTCTGAGTCAGGGCATTCAGAAGGTCGGACACAAAGCATTAGTTGCATTGCGGGAACCCTCTCTGGGTCCGGTATTCGGTATCAAAGGAGGAGCGGCCGGTGGTGGATTTTCACAGGTGATCCCAATGGAGAAGATCAATCTTCACTTTAATGGCGATATTCATGCCGTGGGAACTGCCCATAATCTTCTGGCTGCCATGCTGGACAATCACATCTTTAAAGGTAATGAGCTGAATATCGATGTTACGCAGCCACTCTGGAACCGGGCTATGGATATGAATGACCGGGCTTTACGTCAAATCGTGGTGGGTCTCGGCGGTCCGGTAAACGGAATTCCAAGAGAATCAGGTTTTGTGATCACAGCTGCATCCGAGATCATGGCGATCCTGGCTCTTGCGACCTCCAGAACCGACCTCAAGAAAAGACTGGGTGATATCATCGTAGGATACACCAAAGAAGGTCAGGAGGTTCAGGCCCGGGATATTGGAGCCGATGAAGCTATGGCGATGGTCCTGAATGAAGCGATCATGCCGAACCTGGTTCAGACACTGGAACATGTCCCTGCACTGATCCATGCCGGCCCTTTTGCTAATATCGCACACGGTACCAGCAGTATCATTGCCAATAGGATCGGACTAAAACTCGCGGATTTTGTGATCACTGAAGCAGGCTTCGGGGCAGATCTGGGTGCAGAAAAATTCTTTGATATTGTTTGCAGAACCTCCGACATATGGCCCTCTGCAGTGGTAATCGTTGCCACTACCAAAGCTTTGAAATATCATGGAGGAGTTAGCGTGGAGGAAGCTAAAATGGCAGGGATTCATCAGGAAGCTTTGAAAGAAGGATTTAAGAATCTTAAAGCTCACGTACAAAACATGAAGAAATTCAAAGTACCTGTGATCGTGGCAGTGAATCGCTATGAAGATGATGACTCTGATGAGATTCAGATGATCAATGAATTCTGCGAAGAACTGGGCGTTGAATGCGCTGCCCATGAAGCCTTTATGAAAGGCGGAGACGGAGCCATTGAACTGGCCAAGAAGACCATAAAAATCGCAGGTGCGAATCCCCACCCCGCTAAAGTTACCCTTTATAATAATAACCAGACCATCGTAAGCAAGGTAAAAACGGTAGCTTCAGAAATCTATGGGGCCACGGATATTTATTTTGAAAAGAAAGCCCTGAAAAATCTTACCCGATTCACCGAGCTGGGATATGAGCACTTACCCATTTGTGTAGCTAAAACTCAATCTTCGTTCTCTGATAATCCGGGAATGCGTGGAGCTCCTAAAGGTTTTACGCTCACAGTGACCGATGTTCAGTTGTCGGCCGGGGCTGGATTCCTGGTGATCATCTGCGGTAACATGATGCTGATGCCCGGGCTGCCTAAGCTGCCCGCCGCCGTTAATATGGAAGTAGATGAGGATGGGGTGATCTCCGGGTTGTTCTGATACCCGGGCCGGCAGACAGGCGCAGGCAGAATGAAGATCGGGGACGGCAATCAGGTTGCAGCGTTGTGCAAATTCAGGTAATCCTGATATCCTCCGTCTCAAGCCGACGGACGGGCACAGCCCGGCCGGAGCGGGACCAGATTCGGTTACAGTCCTCGGGCTCCGGTCCCCTGTGGAAGAGGCTGCTAAGCCTCTTCCAGCTCCGCATTCTCCTTCATCACCCGCTCCTGCACATCAAATGGTGCAGAGGCATAATGTGAGAATTCCCGGGTGTAGGTTGCACTTCCCTGGGTCATAGACTTGAGCTTAGTGGAATAATGATCCAGCTCTTCCAGCGGTACCGTCGCTTTGATCTTTTGCAAGGCTCCCTCTGCATCCATCCCCTGAATCTGCCCTCTTCGGGTTCCGAGATCACTCATCACATCTCCCATATAATCAGAAGGTACAGTGACTTCGATCTCATAAACCGGCTCCATCAGCTGCGGATTTGCATCCAGAAACGCATTCCGGAAAGCCATTCTGGCAGCGGTTTTGAAAGCGGCTTCATTAGAGTCAACGGAGTGCATGGATCCGTCATATACGGAAACCCGGATATCTCTGGCCCGGCAACCGCTCATAGGACCGTTCTCCATTTTCTCCATCACCCCTTTGACAATAGCCGGCATGAATCGGTTATCGATCACACCACCGACAATACAATTCTGAAATACCAGTTTACCACCCCAGCCCAGTTCGATCTCCTGTACATCACGGACCTTGATATCTGCCGGAGCAGGCATTCCTTCTGTAAAAGGTTCAACCAGTAAATACACTTCTGCATACTGCCCTGCACCGCCAGACTGCTTCTTATGCTTGTATTGCACCTTTACTCCTTTGGTAATGGTTTCTCGGTAGGGGATCTTAGGAGTTATGAATTCCACATCCAGTCCGAAACGATTCTTCAGCTGATGCTCGATCACTGCAAGGTGCTCTTCACCCTGGCCATGTATGATCACCTGCTTCAGTTCCTGACTGTGTTCTATCACAACAGAGGGGTCTTCACGGTGGATCTGATGCAAGGCAGTACCCAGCTTGTCTTCATCGCCTTCTTTCTTCAGTCTGACTGCAGTACGGATAGTAGTCGGCGGAAAGCTTATTGGCATCAATTTAACAGCACTGCCTTTCTCATGAAGGGTATCATTCACTTCACTGTCTTTCAGTTTTACTACGGCAGCGATATCCCCTGCCTGAACCTCGGTTACCTCTTGACGTTTATGTCCTTCGGTCAGAAAGAGGTTACCCAGCCTGACTGCTGTAGAATTAGATTCATTGATCAGGTCCATTCCAGGTTTGATCGTTCCACCGTATGCTTTGAAATAGATCAGGTCTCCGACATGAGACTCCGAGTGGGTTTTGAAGAGGAACATTACCGGTTTACCGTCAGGATCGATCTTAAAGTCTTCTCCATCTACGGTCTTGGGAGGCTGGACTTCCAGAGGATTCGGTCCTACATCATCAATAAAGCCCATGATTCGACCGGTACCCATGTTTCGGGACGCGCAGGCACAAAATACCGGGAAGATCTGTTCATTCACCAGTGATAAGTGCAGTCCGTGTTCCATCTGCTCTTCATCCAGTTCTCCCTGCTCAAAATAGATATCCATCAGGGTCTCGTCATTCTCTGCAACCACTTCCACCAGTTCCTGGTGAAGCTTTTCGGCCCGTGCTTTTTCAGAATCCGGAATAGGTAATTTATCAGGTTTACCTCCTCCTTCCGGAAACTCGTACATGGTCATACGCAAGACGTCAATAATGGCATGGAAGTCATTACCCTCACTGAAGGGATATTGTATAACCGTAACTTCCCGACCAAAATGTTCGCGGGACTCATCTACTGTTTTCCAGAAATTTGATTGCTCGTAGTCCAGTTTATTTACTACAAAAATGGAAGGCACATTAAACTTTCGGGCGTATTTCCAAAGTGAATCGGTAGCGGTTTCCACTCCTTTCTCAGAGTTCAGCGCAAATAATGCGGTATCAGCTACTCTCAGTGGGCCGGCAACTTCCCCGATATAATCAGCGGTACCGGGAGTGTCGATCAGGTTGATCTTATGACCTCTCCAGTCGAGGTTCATGAAAGAGGAGAATATGGATTTCTTCTTTTCCTTCTCCAGCGGGTGGTAGTCAGAAATGGTGTTTTCTTCTTCTACACTTCCTCTTCTGTTGATTGCTCCGGATTCAAACAGCATGGTTTCGGCGAGTGTGGTTTTCCCGGAGCCGGAGTGTCCGAGGATGACCACATTACGAATGTGTGTGGGATTATAAACTTTCATGGTGCCTCCTTAAATTTGAAAACAGAGAATGAATTTGTATTTACATTTCCTTTATCTGGTGAGGATATTAATCATCTATTATTAAAGAACTGTGAAGCATTCCCCGAAATGAATGCGCATATGCAATTTAAAAGCTGACAGGAATAAGTCAACATGAAAAAAATTCTGCTAATTCAGACTGGCGGTACTATCGCTATGAGTGCAAAAGGTGAAGGCGTGGAGCTGGATCCGGAAGCATGGTCTTCCCACCTGGTTGAACAGATACCGCAATTAAATCAGCTGGCTGAGATCCATACCATTCCCCTCTTTTTTGAAGATAGTTCAGATCTGAATGCTTCTCACTGGGATCAGCTAAGCCATTGTATCGAAGATAATTACGATAATTTTGATGGTTTTGTAGTACTACACGGAACTGATACCATGGCCTATACCGCCTCTGCTTTATCTTTTACTTTACAGAACCTGGCCAAACCGGTCATCTTCACAGGAAGTCAGGTTCCCATGAGCAGCCTGAGAAGTGATGCCCGGCGTAATCTGATCAACTCCATAGAGATGGCTACCACCGGACTACAGGAAGTAGCCATCTGTTTTAACGATCATGTATACAAAGGAAACCGTTCTACCAAACTCAGCATCGGTGACTTCGATGCCTTTGGTTCTCCAAATTATCCCGTAATTGCAGAGATCGGACTTAATATTGAATTTCATGGACAACCGGAATCAACTAAAGGTCCGTTTTCGGTTCAGACCGGGTTCAATAACCAGGTCTTCGTTCTGACCGTACATCCTTCCCTGGATCACCGGATACTGGATTGTCTGAACCTAAGTCAGCTCAAAGCCGTGATCGTTCGTTCTTTTGGAAGCGGTAATTTTCCTATGAAAGGGGAATTTAACCTGCTCCCTTTCTTTAAAAAATGCCTGCAACATGATGTGATCGTGGCCATTGTGTCCCAGGCCGATTTTGATGCAGTGGATATGACCAAATATCCGGCCGGCAGGGCAGCGCTTGACTGCGGGGTGATTTCAGGGGCTGACCTTACCCTCGAAGCAGCTTTGACCAAAATGATGTATTTGCTTGCTCAGTATTCAGATACGGATCGTATTCGTGATAACTTTATTAAGGCTCTGGCCGGCGAAATGACCGTCCGAAGCTCACAGTAATTAGTCATACCGATTGGCTTTGCATATCCCTATAATTAAAATAAAAGCCTTACATGTATTTCATTTTTGACCTGGAGACCATTCCCGATTTCGATTTTGTGCGGAAAGTGCTGCACGACCATGACTCGGATGAAGAGCAGCTGCTTGAGATCGCTTCGGAAAAACTGGCCCGCAATAAGTCAGGTTTTCTTCCTCCCATGTATCACCGGGTAGTATCCTGGGTAGGACTGTGGATCGAAAATACCGGTCAGCCCAGGCAGCAGGTCTCCTGGAACGGAGAAAATGAGAAAGAGGGACTTGAAAAGATCTTCCGGGCCATTGGCACTTACAAAGACTTTGGACTGATCCATCACAACGGCAAGGGGTTTGACATTCCCGTACTACTTTACCGGGCCATGAAGCACGGACTGCAGATGCCGGTGCGCATGAACGACTACGACATCCGCTACCGCTACAGCAAGTACAATGTGGACTTGGTGGATGAATTCAGTAACTACGGGGCCAGCTCCTGGCCAAAACTGGCTCACCTTGGACAACTGATCGGAATTCCCTTTAAGCAGACAGGAGAAGGTAATATCGTACTGGATATGTACCGGGAAGGAAAACTGGCTGAGATCGAACACTACTGCCAGGAAGATGTAATGGCTACTTATGTGGTCTGGCTGTATGAGCAGTTCACCATCGGTGCTATCCCGAAAGATCAGTTCGAAAATCTACGGGACCGTGCCATGACCAAACTGAAGGAGATACAATCTACGGGGCCTGCTCCTTCTTCAGACTGAGATCGTCCTCCAGTTCATACATCAGGGTCCACTCCATCTTCTTGGAGTCGAATACCAGGTGATAATAGCGCTCTTGATCGGTTTTTATGTTGAAGTGGATCATCTTGTGAGGTCCCTTGGTCTGGGCAATAGACCTTAGCACCTTTACCACTTTCTCCTCTTCCCTTCCCTTGACCTGAAATGAGAGCGGTGCCATCCGCTTTCCCCGATTCAGGGCTTCCGGGTCCACATCCTCAAAAGACCGAAACCGGACATCCACATTTATTTTCTTACCTATCTTTTCCTGCATATCTTTTACACATATATTGTACATATAATAAGAGGAACAGAGACGACAATCAATATGATCGACCCCGGAAAATATAATGTAGAAGCAGGCGTACATAAGATCACTGATTACCGGTGCGTAAGCAGGGATATGCAGCACCGGAGTCTGAAAAAAAGATTGTATATCCATCTGGACATGAACTGTTATTATGCCCAGGTGGAACAGCAGTGCTTTGAGTTGCAGGGCTTCCCGATCTACATTGGCGGCTGGTATAAGGACAACGGCATCGCACGGGGCATCGTAGCTACCAGCAGTTATGAGGCCCGGCTCTTCGGGGTGAAGACCGGTATGAGTGCCTTTGAGGCCGAGCAGCTGTGTCCCCACATCATAGGCATGCAAGCTCACTACGATAAGTACAAACTGATCAGCAAGGAGATCCACCGGACACTTAAAAAGTTCTCTCCCGAGATCGAAAAATATTCCATGGATGAGTACTTTCTGGACATAACATGGCTGAAAGATAAACCTCGTAAGTATTTGGAAGACTTTGCACAAAGATTACAGGATGCTTTATTTCATGAGGTGCACCTTTACTGCTCTATCGGTATCTCCTACTCTAAAACATACTCCAAACTGGCCAGCGATCTGAGGAAACCCAAAGGGATTACTTTGGTGCTGAATGAGGAGGATGTCCGGAGGGAACTGTGGCCCCTTAAACTCAATGAGGTGTGGGGAATCGGGAGCCGCCGCTACAAACACCTGATCAATGAAGGAGTGATCACCATAGAAAACGGGATCAAAAGAGGCAAAGGGATCTTCCAGAAGATCTTCGGAGGTTACTTCGGATGGATGATCTGGGATATGATCGCAGGAAACGACCGGGCAAGAGTTCTAACAGAGCCCGCAGGAACGCCGGAACAGCTCAACTACATGCATACCTTCAGCGACTGGACCACAGACCCCGATCAGTTCTTTGGAGAGCTCTGCAGGGGAATTCACCAGCTTTGTTACCGGATGCGGGGATATGGGGTCCGTGCCCGGCAGTTCTTCTGCTATCTCAGAGTACAGGATGCCGGTAAAAAAGGCTTTGGATTCCGTTTCAACACCGACGGCTATACCAATCTTGATGATTATATCCTCTATGAAGCCTGGAGACAAGCAGAACCCAGGCTGAAATTTCTCTTAAAGAACGGCGAAAAGATGCGAGGAGTAGGTATAGGCACCGTACAGCTGAATACTAAAAAGCAAATGGAGCTCTTCTTCACCGAACAGGAAGGGAAGCGTGATTTCTATTTAGCAAAAGATAAGGTGATCAATCAGTTTGGCCGCGAATACATCTGCACCGCCGCTATGATGAATGCCGTACCGGGCAAGACCCACTTTATTGAAAGAAATAATCACGAAGCAGGCTGAACCAGTTCCGGATTATCATTACGCACATTCCCCACGGCTTTACTGACAATATAAGCTTCCATGGCTTCCGACGGATAAGGCCTTAATAGTTCCAGCAGCTCTGCAGGATCATCATGATCCCGGTCCAGCCACCATTCAAACTCCGATGGATGTAATATCGCAGGCATGCGATCATGTATATCCTCCATTAGCTCATTGGGTGAAGTCGTTATGATAGAGAAAGTTGCATGATCATCACCTTCGGTTCTTATCTCTGACCACAGCCCTGCTAACCCCAGGAAAACGCCTTCCCTTGCATGAATGTAATAAGGGGTCTTATTGCCTTTAGGGCCCTTCCATTCGTAGAATCCGTTGATAGGTACGATACACCTCCGCTCCTGCAGAGCCTTCTTCCAGAATGGCTTCTTCATGATGGAATCATCCCTCGTGTTAATAACCCGAAAAGGACGATGGTCTTTTTTAGGAGGGAAAGGGATAAATCCCCAGTTCATAGGACCCAGGTATCGATTACCGTCTTTTGAGCCTACAGCAACCGGCACGATCTGAGACGGAGCTACATTATAACTGGGTTCGTAATCCCCATCCCGCTCTATGGCATTCAGGAAGTCGTTAAGTTTATCCAGCTCTTCGTATAGGGCATATCGTCCGCACATAACTGCACCTTTATACAATTCGGTTAGGATCGCTGAAGTCGGGAACATCTCCCCTGTATCCAAAAATCCGTTTGATCCATTTAACCGACCATTCACTCTGGTTACGGATATACCACTGGTCAGCAGCACGCCGGGCCCCGAGCCCCCAGCTTGGATAAGGATGAATGGTATCTGCAAGACTTCGCATGGATACACCATTCTTCATCGCAAGAGCATACTCTGAGATGATCTCACCCGCATGAGGCCCTACAGCTGTTGCTCCTAATATATTGCCGCTCAATTTTTTAGCCATGACCTTGATCATTCCCTCAGTATCATTCTCTGCCAGCGCACGATCAATCTTCGAATAAGGAAAACGATATACTTCGTGACTGATCCCTTTCTTTTTAAGCTCCTCTTCAGAGGCTCCAATCTGAGCCAGCTCGGGATCTGTAAATGTTACCCTCGGTACATGATCCCTGTCGATCTTCATTGGGATCTTGATCAATGCACGGGTAACCGCCACTTTAGACATATGCTCGCTCATGTGCGTAAACTGATATTCACCGGTCACATCTCCAGATGCAAAGATATGGGAAACATTGGTCCTGCAGGAATCATCCACATGAACGCCTTTTGCCGTGTAAATAACACCTGTATTTTCAAGTTCCAGGGAGGCGGTATTAGCTGTTCTTCCGGTAGCCACCAGCAGTGCATCTCCTTTTATTTCGAACTCTGTATCCCCGCAATCAAAATGCACGGTCAATTCCCCTTCTCGTTCAGTGACTTCATGAACTTCTGCATTAAAATGATATTTTACTCCCTGCCTTATCAATCTGTCCTGCAGTATGTTAACCATCTCTGGATCTTCCTTGTGAAGGATTCCTGAACCGGCATCCACTACGGTCACTTCAGAACCCAGGCTTCGGAAGGACTGCGCCATTTCCGTTCCTATGGGACCACCACCGATGATCAGCAGGTGGTCGGGCTGTTCTTTAATTTCAAACAAACTGTGGCTGGTAAGATAGTTAGTATCATTCAGGCCGGGAATGGGCGGAATAAATGCCCTTGCTCCGGTGGCGATCAGGAAATAGCGGGAGCTGTATGTTTCAGTAATGCCATCCTTTTTTTCAATGAGAATTGTGTGCGGATCTTTGAATTTTGCTTTCCCATGGGTAACCGTGATCCCCATTTCTTCAAAAATTTCAGGACGGTCCGCATCTTCATAGACTTCCTGTATGGTTTTACGTACATGATCCATGATCTCAGGGAAGTCAAAAGAGACTTCCTGATCTTTCAGACCGTATCGACTCCCTTCTTTGAGTTGCCTAACCAGACGGGCAGACTTTAATAATGCTTTACTCGGGATACAACCGGTCCAGGTACAATCACCACCGAGACGTTCCTTTTCAACCATCATGGTTTTGGCCCCGAGGTTAGCAGCAATTCCGGAACCGGTGAGTCCGGCAGCTCCTCCCCCTATCACGATCATGTCATAATCATACTTGGACATATAAAAAAATGCGTTGATTGTTCCACCAATAAAATAGACTAATTGATGGTTCAATCAACGCTTAAAGCATGAGAAAAGAAATATTTACTGTTAATTCTGATTGACAGAGGTCTTAACACCCTTTATCGCCGCTTTTGCGATTGATAAATGAGCAATGGGTACCCTATATGGAGAACAGGATACATAATTCAGCCCCAGTTTAAAGCAAAATTCTATACTGGCAGGATCTCCACCGTGCTCACCACAGATCCCTACTTTCAGCTTAGGATTACCGGCCCGGCCGAGTTCGGTACCCATTTGAACCAGTTGTCCAACCCCCTGCTGATCCAGCGTCTGGAAAGGATCCTCTCCCAGTATTCCATTATCCAGATAATAAGGAATGAACTTGGTAGCATCATCCCGGCTGTACCCCAGGGTCATCTGAGTGAGATCATTGGTTCCGAATGAGAAGAAATCAGCTTCACGGGCGATCTCATTCGCCACAAGAGCAGCTCTCGGGACTTCGATCATAGTTCCGATCAGGAAATCAATAGAGTCTTTATGCTCACTGAATACCTTTTCGGCTGTTCTTTCTACAACAGCACGCTGATTTACGAATTCATTAACTGAGCCTACCAGCGGGATCATGATCTCCGGTTTCGCGTTAATACCCTCAGCTTTTAGTTCCAGTGCGGCTTCCAGTATGGCTCTGGTCTGCATTTCCGTGATCTCAGGATATGTAACCCCTAAGCGGCAACCACGGTGCCCGAGCATTGGATTAAATTCCTTCAATGCTTCGATCTTGATCCTCAGAAGTTTTTCGGTAACTCCCAGTTCCTGGGCAACCCGTTCCACTTCCTCATCTTCAGACGGCAGGAACTCATGCAATGGCGGGTCCAGTAATCTTACCGTTACCGGAAGATCTTCCATGGTTCTGAATATCCCTATGAAGTCCTCTTTCTGATAAGGAAGCAGCTCCATAAGAGCTTCACGCCGCTCTTTTTCATCTTCTGCAATGATCATTCTACGCATAGCGGTTACGCGATCATCTTTAAAGAACATATGCTCTGTTCTGGCCAGACCGATACCGGTTGCTCCCAGTCCTCGTGCCATTTCAGCATCTTCCGGAGTTTCTGCATTCGCCCTGACCTGCATACTTTCAAATTCACCTACCCAGCGCATGAAGATCTCATATTCATCACTTAGCTTAGGCGGTATCATGTTTTTCTGGCCTTTAATAACAAATCCTCTGGTTCCGTCGATAGAGATCCAGTCTCCTTCTTTGATAATCAGGTCACCGTTAGTAAAACTGTGTTCGCGATAATTGATTACGATGTCTCCACAACCGGCCACACAAGGTTTTCCCCAGCCTCGCGCCACTACAGCCGCATGACTGGTCATACCGCCTCGGGAAGTTAGAATACCTTCGGCAGATGACATACCTCCAACATCTTCAGGGCTGGTTTCAATACGAACCAGGATCACCATTTCTCCCTGTTCTGCAAGTTCTTCAGCCCGTTTTGAGTCGAATACCACTTTACCTACAGCAGCTCCGGGAGAAGCCGGAAGTCCCTTACCTATAAGGTCTTTTTCCTTGACGTCTCCGTTTTCAAATTGCGGATGGAGTAACTGATCGATATGCTCTGCTTCTACCAGCTCAGCAATCGCTTCCTCTTTACTGACAATATTTTCCTGGACCAGATCCACCGCGATCCGCACCGCTGCGGCTCCGGTTCTTTTACCATTTCTGGTCTGGAGAATGAAGAGCTTCCCTTCCTGTACTGTAAACTCAATATCCTGCATGTTTTTGTAATGATCTTCGAGCTTATGAGTATAAGACAGGAGTTCATCATACACAGCCGGAATACGTTTCTTCATGCTGCTGATGGGCTCAGGTGTTCTGATACCTGCCACGACATCTTCTCCCTGTGCATTCACCAGATATTCACCATACAGTTCTCGTTCGCCTGTGGATGGATTTCGTGTAAAACATACACCCGTGGCACATTCTGAACTCATATTTCCAAATACCATGGCCTGAACATTCACACCAGTACCTATAAGTCCTTTGATCCCGCTAATTTCACGGTACTTGATCGCTCGACCGCTATTCCAGGATTTGAATACTGCATTTATCGCGAGTTCCAGTTGTTCCATTGGGTCTTCCGGGAACATATGACCGGTATGCTTACGATAGATGGCTTTATACTTATCGGTAAGTTCGCTAAGCTGTGATGCGGTCAGATCCGTATCATTTTGAACCCCGGACTGCTCTTTCAGTGAGGTAATCGCCTCTTCAAAATATTCATGACTGACTCCCATTACTACATCACCGAACATATCGATAAACCGACGGTAGCTGTCAAAGACAAATCGTTCGTTACCGGTCTTTCTGATCAGGGCTTCTGCAACTTTATCATTCATACCCAGGTTCAGGATCGTATCCATCATCCCCGGCATTGATACTGCAGCTCCGGAACGCACGGAAAGTAAAAGCGGATCTTCTTTATCACCCAGCTTTTTATTCATTTCTCCTTCTACGTGAAACACACCTTCATTTACCTGCTCACGTAATCCTTCGGGCCATTCCATATCATTATCGATAGTATGCTTACAGGCCTGAGTTGAGATCGTGAATCCGGGAGGAACCGGGATCCCTATACTACACATTTCAGCAAGATTGGCTCCTTTTCCACCCAGGAGCTCCCGCATTGACCTGTTTCCATCCGTTTCCTTTCCAAACCTATAGACATGCTTTAAATCCGCCATAACAGACCTCATAATTTGATTTACTCCTCAGACTTTGCCGAGACAGTGTATTAATGGGATATATCGTTGATTTTCAGATCAGCAAATACTGACCTCACGCCATTAATGTTTGCAATCTATATGAAGTTTATATGTAGGCAGGTAATACTATTCAGAGACTTCATCCTGGATTTTTCCCTGTATCTTTTTCCAGGCAGATACAGCTCCGGTGCTCACCATAACCAGGACCAGGCCATATACCCACAAAGGAACATTCTCTCCTGCTACGATCAGGTACAGATAAGAAGATATAAAAAAGAACACGGTGCTGAGTACGGGCAGGATCAACGGTTTTTTCTGGCGGTAATTTTTTACGATCCAGCCCATCGAGAACAAAAAAAATGGAATGGCACCAACATATATTCCTGCAAAGATAAAAGGATCTACCCCATAAGTGCTGCTGAGACCCAGCAGATACTCTTTAATGCTATTCAGATAGTCCATACATGATATTTTAAAAAAAGTAATAGTTGTTTACAGAGATCATACCAAAACCTAAAAATGGTATATTCACTAACTGATAAATTTATGAAAGTGAACAGACTTAACAATAATATATCGATCCTTTTGCTGTCATTAACAATGGCGGGATTCTTTATATCTATTGCTCACTTTCATAGTGAAGGTCTGCTTTGCATTGAACACGCGAAAGAAGAACATTTTACGGAGAATAATCTTCTATGCCCTCTGGATGCTCTAATTGCTGATGATCCATCCCTATCAGCTTTGTCATCAGAGGTATTTTTCATTTCCGAAAACCTAATATTTAATATCCCTGATAGAATTACTCAGGTATTACACTTCACACATCGCTCTCCACGCGCTCCCCCTTATACGATCTGAATCACCATTTATTTTTCACCGGATAAACCGGTACTAACCCAAATTTAGAATCCAACATATTCAGATCATGGAATTTTCAAGAAAATTAACCAAATACACCCTTATTGCATTTGTGCTAATCGCATTTTCATCATTAACTGCATGTGATAATGCTACCTCAGCTGAAGACGAAGAAGAAGAACCCGTAGGTCTTCGCATCAAAGCTGGTGATGTTACCATTATAGAACAACTCCCCGGAGCTCAGTCTGTAACCGGAACATTGACCATTAATCAAGGTGCCTCAGATATTTACACTGTTGCATTGCTTGGCGAAACAGGATCAGAGATATTTTTGGACCCAGAAGAACACGGTCTGACTTTTGATATCACTGATGGCAATATTGTAAGTATTAACCAGGAACCTGGGCTTGATCAAACATACATCTTTACTCTTAATGGTCTTGCACAAGGCAATACTTCTATAACTGTTAACCTTCTGCACGAAGGGGCTGCTGAGTTTGTATCTCAAAGTATACCTGTTGAGGTTACTAATTAGTGATCATTCTCAGATCAATATTCCTTAGTATTTTGTTTCTTGTTACCGGCATGCTGCCGGTAACAGGGCAAAATACTTCCTTTATAATCAGTGGCCAGGTACTTAATGACGAAACAGAAGAACCTGTCCCCTTTGCCTACCTTCATATAGAAGAATTAAATAGAACTTCTCTTTCGGAAGATGATGGTCGTTTCGAGATGCGAAATATTCCGTCAGGCACCTACACCCTTACAGTTCATCGAATAGGATATCGTACCCAGTCCCGCACTCTGCAAGTAAATGACAATATCAAACATCTTGAGATTCGACTCAAAGAAACAGTATTGAGTTCTGAATCGGTAGAGATTGTAGGTAAAAAAAATGAATTTTCAGGCTCTGCACTGGAACATGCCTCAAAAAATATATTTGGTACAGATCTAAGAAGAAACCTTGGTTCTACGCTTTCTCAAACTCTTTCTGACCTGCCGGGTTTCGACCAGCGAACAAACGGATCAGCTCCGGCACGGCCTGTTATTCGCGGCCTTGGGGGAGAACGTGTGGTAATACTACAAGATGGAATTCAAACCGGAGACATTTCAGCTCAGTCATCAGATCATTCTGTTACGGTTGACCCTTCTTCTGCTGATGAGATCGAGATAGCCCGTGGCCCAGCTGCTCTTGCATACGGAGCAAACGCTATCGGTGGAGTAATCAATATTGTAAAAAACCAAATCTCCTCAACGGTTCCTTCCAAACTTAATGGCTCATTTTCTTTAAGTGGTGAGACAGTCAACACAGGTGCCAGTGGTGCTTTTACACTTCAGGCACCTCTTGGTGATTTTGCATTGAAGTTAAACGCAAGTGGAAGATTTGCGGATGACAGCCAAACACCCTTAGGCACAATTGATAATACTTATTTCAGAACCACTGACGATGGTATAGGAGTTTCGTGGGTAAAACCATGGGGATATGTCGGAACTTCTGCCGGGATATACCGAAGTAATTACGGAATCCCTCCAGATCCTCAAGGGCACCCAAATGGAGTTGATATTGAAATGAGTAAATTTCAATATGACGCCACTTCAGAGATCGTATTAAAGAGCCCTTTTCTCCGAGTTCTGGAAACAGAATTCTCTTTTAAGAATTATAATCATAAGGAGATAGAAGGTACTACCCAAAGCGGGAGAAGGGTTATCGGAACTGAATTTGACCTTATGACAACCAATTTCAATCTCAGGACTCAGCATAACGAGCTTGGATTCCTTTCTCAGGGTTCAATAGGAATTATGAGTCAGTTTGAGGATTATAAAGTTGAAGGTGCCGGTACTCCTCCATCTCAGAGTTTTGAGATAGGCGCATACCTGATCGAAGAAGCAGATTTCAACAACCTCCATCTAGAGGCAGGATTGCGATTTGATGTAGTACATAATTCGACTCCAGAACGGGGGATTTTTTATAGTATCGGTGCTTCGATTGGAAATGTTGACTCCACATTATTTAAAAATCGAACCTTTACGGCATTATCCACTTCATTTGCAGCGATTTACGATCTTGGGTATGGTTTTTCAACTGGGGGCAACATTATACACTCGTTTCGCGCACCTTCATTGGAAGAGCTATATTCCGAAGGCCCTCATCTGGCTTCTTACTCATTTGATATTGGTAATCCAAACCTAGATCCCGAGAGAGCTCTTGCAAAAGAAATATTCATCAGATTCAGCAAAAGTCGAGTAAATACTGAATTGACTCTATTCCATAACGACTTTTCCAATTACCTCTATGCTCAGAACACGGGCCGAAGAAATATCCAAAGATCTGACCTCCAAGACTTTCAATTTACGGGTACCGAAGCATTACTTTATGGTACAGAATTCTCGATTGAATTCCTGCCTATCCAAAAAATTGTGGTTCAAAGCAGCTTGAGTTATACCATCGGTGAAAGATCAGTGAGTGTAAGTGAGCAGGCTGCATCTGGATTCACAGACGATAAACGTCCCCTTCCGATGATTCCGCCTTTTAAGTTCAAAGGTTCTATCAGATATACCAACAACAAACTTGAATTTGGTAGCCGAATAAACTTAGCTGCAGAGCAAGACAGAACCGGAGAATTTGAGCAGCCAACTAACGGATATTCTGTACTAGATGCATTTGCACAATACAGAGTTGAATCTGGTAGATTACTTCATACTTTTTCACTAAATGTGAATAATATATTTGATGAAACCTTCCGGGATCACTTATCGCGCATCAAGGAATTACAACCTCAACCAGGCAGGAATATCAGTTTACTATACCGGGTGTACTTCTGATCAGATTATCAGGTAAAAAAAAAGACCCTGAAAGTATCAATTTCAGGGTCTTGCTTTAGGTTTCAGCTTAAGGAGTGATTAGTTTTGAGACTAATCATAAACTGTTGTAACAGGGGTTACATATAGAAGAGCGAAAATCACCCGGAATGTTACATTCCATACGAAAAATATTTTCATTATTTGCATTAATTTATTTTAAGTGATTGATTAATTTTAATTTATCCGGATAAACATTTTTTAGATTTTACCGAACCTATGGTCCCTGTTTAATTGCGGTAATATTTGATGCGGATGTTTTTTTAACAGCACCGAATCATTATACTCTTCCCAACCCGCAACCAATTCTTAAAGATTGACCTACGTTAGTTTTCTGGAGTCACCTGTTGGAATGCTTCGCATACTCTCAAACGGAAAAGGTATAACCGAGATCAAATTTATCGACTATGAAGGTCCAGATGATCCGGACATCCATACCGAGGCAGCCAAAACTCAATTAAAAGAATATTTTGAAGGGCTCCGGGATCGCTTTGATCTCGATCTCCTTCCGGATGGCACCCGCTTTGAGCAGTCTGTATGGGACAAGCTAAACGAGATCCCTCATGGCTCTACCTGCTGTTATTCGGATATAGCAGAAAAATTAGGTGAGCCCTCAAAAGCTCAGGCTGTTGGACGAGCCAATGGGAAGAACCCGATTGCCATTGTCATTCCCTGTCATCGGGTAATCGGAAAAAATAAGGACCTGGTTGGCTATGCCGGTGGTATAGAGCGAAAAGAATGGTTACTCAAGCACGAAGGTGCATTACTCCTATAACCTTTTTTTACGGCTTGACAGGGCCATTTATAGTACATTCATACCATCAATTAACGCTTATCAGATCTTTATGAAACGAGTATTATCCTTCTTATTTCTGCTTTTCCTATCCGGCAGTACCGCATTCTCACAAATGAGCGACGCCCCTGACCGAAGTGAAGGTGAAGGTCCGTACGACCGGCTGATCATACGAGGAGTAAATATGATCGACGGAACCGGCTCTCCAATGAGAGGTCCTGTAGATATTGTTGTTGAAGGGAACAGAATTACGGACATCCGCGATGTTGGCTACCCCGGATTACCGATCATGGAAAACAGTCGACCAGAGGCCGGACCAAATGACCAGGAACTGGATGCCGAGGGAATGTACCTGCTTCCCGGGTTTTTCGACATGCACGCTCATACCGGAGGAACTGCCCAGGGAACCACTCCGGAATATGTGTATAAGCTCTGGATGGCTCACGGGATCACTACTATTAGAGAACCCGCATCCGGAAATGGCATGGACTGGACACTCCGCCATAAAGAAAGGAGCGCTAAGAACGAAATTACCGCACCCAGGATCTCTGCGTGGATTCGGTTTGGAATGGATCATGATGGTCCGATAACGACGGAAAAACAAGCCCGAGATTGGGTTCAGATGATCCATAAAAAGGGAGCCGACGGAATTAAATTCTTTGGCACGAGACCTGAGATCTATGCTGCTGCGATCGATGAAGCCAACAAACTGGGACTGGGTACTATGACCCATCACGCTCAGACCAGAGTAGTTTACAATAACGTACTGCAATCCGCACGACTCGGACTCACTTCCATGACTCACTGGTACGGACTACCGGAATCTTTATTTGAAGACCGTATCATTCAGGATTACCCGCTCGATTATAATTATACCAACGAACAGCATCGTTTTGAAGAAGCGGGACGGCTGTGGAAGCAGGCTGCCGAGCCCTATTCTGATAAATGGAATGCGGTCATGAATGAGCTGCTGGAACTGGATTTCAGTCTTAATCCTACATTTACGATCTACGAAGCCAATCGTGACCTGATGGCACAGCGCCGGGCGGAATGGCATGAGAAATACACCCTGCCCTCTCTCTGGGAATTTTATTCACCCAGCCGTATCTCTCATGGATCTTACTGGCTGGACTGGGGTACTGAACAAGAGATCGCCTGGAAAGAAAATTTTCGTCTTTGGATGGAATTTATCAACGAATATAAGAATCGTGGTGGCCGTGTAACCTTAGGATCTGATGCCGGCTATATCTACAAATTATACGGATTCGGTTTTATACAGGAAATGGAGCTGTTCAGGGAAGCCGGTTTTCATCCTCTTGAGATCTTTCAATCCGCATCACTCAAAGGAGCAGAAGTACTAGGTGTGGACGATGAGCTGGGTACTATTGAGATCGGTAAAATTGCAGACATGGTCATCGTGGATGCCAATCCTCTTAAGAATCTTAAGGTACTCTATGGGACCGGTGCTATTTATGTGAATGAAGAAAATCAACCCGTTCGGGTAGGTGGTATTCAATACACCATTAAGGATGGTATCATATATAACGCGAAGGAACTGCTTGAAGATGTAGCCCGAATGGTGGAAGAATCAAAATCGGAAGAAAACTACGAGATCACACAACCCGGTCTCAAGTATTAAAGCTACAGAGAGTATATGAGCTGGCATACACGCAGAGACACCCGCAAAATCCATCGATGGGGAGCTATTCTTATAGCACTACCCTTTCTGATCGTACTTATTTCCGGATTGATCCTGCAGGTTAAAAAGGAAGTCGCCTGGGTTCAGCCCCCATCTCAGGAAGGAATATCGACAGTTCCTTCTGTCAGCTTTGAAAAGATCCTCAACCAGGTAAAGTCAGTGCCTGAAGCAGATACCGACAGCTGGGAGGATATTGACCGGCTGGATGTCCGTCCGGATAAAGGGATTGTGAAGGTACGTACCCTCAATAATTATGAGATCCAGCTAGATACCGAGACCGGTGAGATCCTTCAGGTGGCTTTCCGAAGAAGTGATATCATTGAAGCGATCCATGATGGTTCCTGGTTCCATGATTCAGCCAAGCTTTGGATCTTTCTACCCTCAGGCATCATTGTCACGGTTCTCTGGATCACCGGAATCTATCTTTTCTTTTTACCCTATGCAGCCAAACGTAAGAACCGAAAAAGGCTTGAGAAGCTAAAGAGTAGTTGAGATCTGTTAGAATTGGGAATTTTGGTCCAATTCGTATAGCAACAGCTTTATTTAAATTTAACTTACGCCCATAGTCACATCATCACGACGAGTCCATGTACAGTGAGTGGTAAGTCCCCGAATGTCGACGCAGAGATCTTCCCATGCACGATCCTGAACCTAACATGGGAGTTTGATTCGGCTTTGGTAAGATCGGGACTTACAGAGAGCCAGCATGACTCATACCGACTGGCATAATTTCATGAGTTTGATATTCAATGGTCGTTGTTCATAGTCCGCGAACGCAGCAAACATATCAAAATCCATGCAGCAGCATAACCGCATTCTGTATCATTCGCGCCGGCCCGACCCAGAACATCCGGTACTGTGTGTTATCCAGCAGCAGCACCACTTTACCGCTGCCCATATCTTTCACAGCAGCAAAGGTCATCCCTGCAGCATTATCCTGATTTTCCTGAGATGCGTACCCGCTGGCCAGCACCTCTTCTTGGGTATAATACCCTACCGAATGATAAGATTCTGCCGGGACCAGCTCGTCGGTTCCAAACTTAAGAGAATAGATGCGGTCTTTTAATCCAAATGCCAAAGGATGTGAGGTGTCCAAATGTGCCCTGAACGCGCTTCCGGGAATTCTCCGAAGTCCGGTACTATCTTCCCGGTCCTCATACCGGGTATATGCGGCCGGATCAATTTCATCAGACTGCTCTTCCACGTCTCCGTCCGAAGCCATGGCGATGTCGGTGATCCCGGATTCGTCACTGGTCATCCAGCTGCCCGATGACTCGGTACCGATCAGCACTCCCCCATTGCTCACCCACTCCATAAGGGAGGCTTTCAATGCATCATTGATAACCCGATCAATACCTCCGGCTCCCGGCATAAGTATCACATCATATTCCGTCAGATCCAGTCCTCCGGCATTATCTGACCGGATCCTGTCGATTCCGAATTCAGTCCACTGATCAAACAAAAACCATAACTGCCCTGCAGTATAGGAACTGAAGGGGCTATCGATCATCAGAGCTACTCTTGGTTTTTCAACCGGATTCATACTGGTAGCACCCAGATCTGAACCTTCATCCATCCGGCCTGAATCAAAACCCTGGATCTGAACACCGGCCTCTTTTGCCAGCATTTCCATATCTTCATGTATCTGAGGAATCCTTTCATAATTTCTTCCCAGAAGGATAACCAGGCTTCCCCTGCTGTACGTTCTGCCATCTTTGGTGAATGTATTCTCAGCGCTTCGGACCTTGTAGCCCATATCCCATAACTTTGAAAGAGCTTTAGGAGCATTGCGCTGATTCCAGTCGACTACATAGGCATATTCAGCACCTTGATTCATCAGTCCGGATGGGTTTAACAAATTCTCAGTAAGTAACTCAGTGGAAACCCCGACTGATCTTTGAGTCCATGCGGCATCCAGGTTATAAGCTAGAGGTACAGACCATGTGGCCATATCATACATCACTGAATCTCTGATCTCAAGCTGCCGTCTCATAAGAGTATTGATAAACAAGTGAGCTGGCTGATCAGTTTTGATAATGAAGTCTCCGGATTTAAAACTTCTTCCAGAAGCAGATCCGTCCCAATAGCTGTAGGCATCTCTGACATTAAAGTCTTCAGTTGCTCTTTCAACTTCCACACCGTGACTAAGCAACATATTGATCACATCGTATGTGTAGTCATTAGGATCATCAGGCAGAATATAGACTTTAGTATTTCCCTTTTGGGTGGATTGCGACCTGGCATCAGCAAAATACTGAAGCAGTGCTTCTCTGTTCTCCACCGAGGTATTTACAATAGAAAGACCATTCTTATAATGATCGTATACTCTCTGACGAAGGGTTAGTATATATCCGTCATTGGTTTCTACCGCTCTTCCTCCTCGACTGTGACCTCCCTGTTCCGCCAGCATTCCAATACCGCCCATGATGCTTGGATAGGATGACCCGTACCCCGGATAAAAGAAATCGAAGCGCTCCCGGGTCTCATAATTCACTTTGGCAGCATCAAACTTCTCAATAGCCCCTCTACCGAAAATATCCGCCCAGTTTTCATAGTCATCCGGAAGCTCATGATTTCGTGGAGTGGTTCCCGGCATGGTGAAGTAGTTATTATTAAATCCCTGCTCATGAAAATCAATATGAACCTGTGGCATCCATTGCTGATAGGCAGCAATCCGACCTCTGGATTCGGGATGTACCAGCCAGACCCAGTCACGGTTCAGATCAAACCAGTAATGGTTCGTTCTGCCACCCGGCCAGATCTCATCGTGCTCAAGATCTTCCGCATTGGTGTTCAGGATATTAGCCTGTGAAGACTTATACCAGTAAACATAACGATCACGACCGTCAGGGTTGATCATCGGGTCTATGATGACCACCGCATTATCACGCCACTCCGCTGCTTCATCCGACTGTGCAGCCACCAGGTAATAAGCAGTCTGCATAGCTGCTTCAGAACTTGATGGCTCATTGCCGTGCACATTATAACTCATCCATACTATGATCTTTTGATCCTCCTGAATACCTGACTGGGGTTGATCAGCCAGTTCGAGATTTCTTTTCCTTATTGATTCAATGCTTTCCTGATTCACTTCAGAGCTGATCACGGCATAATTCAGATCTCTTTCCTCATAGCTTCGGGCATACTCCTGTACAGTTATTTTATCAGATTCATCTGCAAGCAATCTCAGGTAATCCATGACCTGATGATGAAAAGTGTATTCAGCTCCGAGCTCATATCCCAGATAGTCCTGAGGTGAGGTTATTGTGGGATCGTAACTTATATCCGGGTCAAACTGAAATCGTTGAAATGCGTCCTGAGCGGTTACTGCCTGGCATAAAAATAACAGGAAGAACAATGATATGGATCTTTTCATAAGGTGAATTGGTGAATGGTGAAATTACTTTATAAAAGTATGCGTGTATTTCAGCAATATAGACCTGCTTTGCAGGGAAGGCAAACGTGGAAGATTGGGGCTGAGCGCTTCACGATCCGCATAATACTGTTCATTGATCACCAGCCACAGATCCTGTCCTTCCCGGAACATGTAACGGAACCTGAGATTGGTACCGATCTGATCACTTACATTACTGAACTGCAAGAATAAATTTATCGATGCTTTTCGGTTGAAAGCATACTGCCCCCTGAACTGACCCAGATGGGTAGAGAAATCATTACTAAATCGTTGCAGATCGTTCGGAAATTCCAGGTGTGTAAAACGATAACTGCCTCCAAGCTCGAGCTTGCGTGACAGGAATAATCGTGGGCTTACATTAAATCCATAAATGTTACCATCGTAGATCTCACCAAACTCCAGACCGACACGACCCCCCAGTTTCCAGGCCTCATTAAAACGATAGCTGATGTTGGTCCGGTTAGTCACATATCGTCCTTCAGGGACAAAGATCCGGGATACCAGATTAAAAGTATCCTGTGTTCGGATCGCCTCCTCTCCCCTGGTAAACGATATCGAAAGCTCCCCCAGTTGTTTGAAGTTTCCTTCCCACCGAAGTTGTGCGTTCTTGGTCTGAAGCGCATCACCATAATTCAGAAAACGATATCCGTCATTAAAATTTCTGCTGAACAGGCTAAGACTGAATGATTGTCTTTGAAAAACAGACTCTTCCGGGGATAAAATCCCATATCCGATACCGACCCGGTTTTCAGTTACATCGTTAATCCGGATAAACCCCATTTCAGGAACATACAGGTCACCCGTTCGATTGTACAGAAACTGATAATTAAGTCCGGTAGTCTGTGTGTTACGCAACCCAAAACGTATGGCTGAGGTTCGGGCCCAATCAGATTGCTGAGCACTGGAAAGTTCCTGATCGAACATTCTGCTGTATCTGAACTCCAGGAAATTTTCACCTGCCAGATTCAGATAGGTATCTCCGCCTAAGATATAATTATTACTTCCGTTATCGGATATACGACTGGTAATGATCCCTCCTACAAACGACCGTGTATTCAGTGCCTGCCTGCGAAGCCTTAATACTCCAAAATTCTCTGTAGGTATGTTATCATTCTGTCCGGTCTGTAAATTCAGGAAGCCAACATCCCAGTTCCCTATTCTGCCGGTGAGTCGGGCTCCACCCAGGATCCTCACCTGATTACCGCTCTGATCCAGTCCTATACGCCGGCTGTAGAAAACACGGTCGTCTCCGTAATTAAAATCAAACAGCCCTGCGCGCTGCTGAAAGAACAATCTCTTCTCCGGGAAAAAGAGATTGAATCTGGAAAGATTGAGCTGCTGATCATCAACTTCAACCTGAGCAAAATCTGTATTCAAAGTTACATCCAGTGTCAGATTCGAGGTGATATTATACTTTATGTCGGCTCCGAGTTCTATGGTCGGATCACCGCTATATACATAATCACTTGAATCACTGTTAAGTCCGCTTGACCGGTTCAGACCTGAAAGTCCATAGGGAGTGATGTAGACCGGATTGCTTGATTGTACCCCTTCAAGGGTTGCATCCTGTGCCTGAGAAGGTTTTGCAATACCCATTCTGAAATTAGGGGAGATAACAGGATATACATGCCTTTCGTTATTATAGGCCAGCCAACGATACACTATAAATCCTATATCAGCTATATCTTCTTCAACCTGAATACCAATACTTGAAAACGGTATCCGTATCTCCGCAAACCATCCTTTCTCCGTCTTTTTTGTAATTGCATCCCAGAACGTATTATAGCTGCTGTTTAGCACATTTCCACCGGCACTGAAATCCATATCATTGGAGATTGCACGGTCAACTCTGACCCCATCCGGATTTATAGAAAACCAGGTTGCATTCTGATCGTCATTGAATCCGTCGATCACGATCGCTAAAACGTCATCACTACTGTATCGATCACGGTAAAGAGAGTTAGACCGTATGTTTGCAGGGTCTTCTAGAAGCATCTCACCCGCCAGGTAGATATATTTTTGATCATAGGCGATCTTGATACGGGTGACTTCGCTCATCTCACCCTGAAATACCGGCTCATATTGAACTACCGGCAGAGACTCAATTGTATCCCATGCATTCTCATCCGGCATTCCGTCAAATACAATGGGTTGCTCAAGCTTATTTAGTTTGATCGGTGCCTGGGCATGTAAAGCCCCTGAGAGCAGTAAAATAAAAGATATCAGAAATAGAATTCGTAGCACGTGCAATAGATTTTAAACAAAAGTAGGATTTTAAATTAAGCTTGGCCTGAAGCAATTCCCCCATTTTCTAAGTTTTACACGTCACAGAATTCTACATTTTCTGTAATTGAAATGGTTTTATCTGTACCTTCCGAAAAATCAATATCAAGCATGACTGACTTATATTCTATTCCCACACTAGATGACATAAAGAAAGCTCAGAAAATCATTGAGCCATTTGCACACATTACTCCTGTATTAAAGTCCAGAAAAGTAAATGAACGGGGCGGTTGTGAAATATTCCTGAAGTGCGAGAATTTTCAGAAAGTAGGCGCTTTTAAATTCAGAGGTGCCTGTAATGCTATATTCACTTTGCCCGAGGAAGAAGCTGTTAAAGGAGTCGCTACTCATTCTTCCGGGAATCATGCTCAGGCTGTTGCACTGTCTGCTAAATTAAGAGGGGTCCCTGCATATGTAGTCATGCCAGAAAATGCCCCTAAGGTTAAAGTAAAAGCTGTAAAGGATTATGGAGCTGAAGTTACCTTTTGCGCATCAACTCTGGAAGCCCGAGAATCTACGCTTAAGGAAGTTGTAAACAGAACCGGAGCGACATTTATCCATCCCTATAATGATAACAGAATCGTATGCGGTCAGGGTACGGCTGCTCTTGAATTCATGGATCAGGTAGAAGATCTGGATATCATTATGACCCCGGTAGGCGGCGGTGGGTTATTAAGCGGAACTGCTCTGAGTGTGAAACATACTCAACCGGATATCCGCGTGATCGGAGCTGAACCCTCTTTGGCCGATGACGCCTTCCGATCTTTCAAGGAAGGTAAATTAATGCCTGTTTACAATACTGATACCATTGCGGACGGGCTCAGAACGTCTTTGGGTGATCTCCCCTTCCGGATCATAAAAAAATATGCAGACGATATCGTTACTGTTTCTGAAGAATCGATCATAGAGGCTATGCGATTTATCTGGGAACGAATGAAGATCATCATAGAACCTTCGTGTGCAGTACCTGTAGCAGCAGTATTTGAAAAGAAACTGGATGTACAAGGTAAAAAAATCGGGATCATTATTACCGGAGGAAATGTAGACCTTGACGATCTGCCCTGGATGAAATAGTCATGAGTAGTATGGCTAAGTAACGGGTATAATTCTTAAAATCATTTTTGGGGTTAAAAGCTCTTTATGCCGGACTAAAAAAAACTGAAACAATCTGGCCTTTAGAATCGTCATACACACAGTTAAATCATCAAATCTATGTCACAGGGAAAACAACGAAACCGTGGAATTAAGAATGATCTGAAGGGCGATCCGGATTTTGATCTGGATAGCTATATAGATGAAAACAGTCGAGAAGATTCATCTCTATTCCAGGAACCTCTAGAAACTGAAGAAATCAATTCTTCAAATACCAAGAACCTGATTCTGATTGCCGCCACTATACTTTTTGCCATATGGTGGTTTGATAATGACTGGAATCCGTTAAATAATTTCACCGGACTTTCTGGGGGTGAGGATAATGTAACTCAAGTTACAGAAGGAACTGATGGGGGTATCAGCATAAATATACCTGTGATCAGAATTCCACCAATCAATGTGGATATCCCTGACGCACCCACGGCTCCTCCCGCTCCGCTTAGTATGCCTTTAAGTGAGTACATCACTGATTTACAGAACCTTGGTTTACTGGAGGATAAGATCTCCACTTTTTCTGCCCGTCAGGTATATGACGGTGGCGTACCTATCTCCTACCTACAGGAGCTAAATCAGGCCGGTTTACTGGAAGACCTTTCCTTTGTGTACATCAATAGTTATTTCCAGAATGGTACTCCAATATCTTATTTACAGGAACTGCAGGAAGCCGGTGTTTATGACGGATTATCCTTCGTATACGTGAATAGCTTTTATGAGAACGGAGTGTCCACCGAATATTTGCAAAGACTGGATGAAACAGGGTACCTGGATGAATTATCCTTTGTTTATATCAACAGTTACTACGAGGCAGGAGTTACTCCCGAATTCCTGGACCGCCTTAAAGAACAGGGAATTTACGATGACCTTAGCTTTCTAGATGTGGTAGATCTCTATCAGAGGGAAGGCAATTAAATTCAACGACCATGAGCTCAGACCGATACAGAAGATCCCGATTTAACGATAACGAATTCGACCTGGATACCTACCTGGAGGAAAAAGCTTATGGTGACTCCTCCAATCAACAAATATACCAGGAAGAACCATTCGTCAGGACCACTACCAGCAGAAATATGGCTGCGATCTTTTTCTTTTTTATACTTCCTGCCATCTTCTTATTCGGGTGGAATCCTTTTTCCTCATCCGGTGCTTCTGACCCAATAGTAATAGATACTTCACTACCAAATATCGGATTAAATATTCCTCCTGCCCCGCCTGTTCCAACTGCAGAATTTAATACTGCCGGATTTGGTTCAGACTATCTCAGCTATGTGGAGCAGTTAAATGAGATCGGTTTGGGTGATGAATTTTCCGACCCTGCTATGCAGGCGATGTTCAGCTCCGGGGTACCTATAGATTATATCGACCGGTTGAATCAGATGGGATTCATAGAAGATTTTTCATTCCCGGCAATTGTAGCCTTATATAACTCAGGCGTCCCCATAGAATATATTCAGCTGATGGATGAAGCAGGTATTCTGGATGAATATTCTTTCCCGGCTGTGATCGCATTTTATAATGCCGATGTCAGCACAGAATACCTCCAAAGTATCTCTGAAATGGGTCTGGTAGAAGAATATTCCTTTCCCGGGCTGGTAGCTTTTAAAAGTGCCGGTGTAACTGTTGAATATCTGGAAGCACTGAATGACATGGGCTTGATCTCAGAATTATCTTTTCCGGCTGTCACAGCACTTTACAGTTCCGGAGTTCCTGCCAGTTATATTCAGGAGCTGAATGAACGTGATCTTCTTGACGATATGTCGTTTCCGGAGATCATTCAAAATTATTCATTAGAAAATAACTGATCAGTAAGTCTCACTTTGATCAAGATCTCTGAACTGAAGCTCATAAAGATGGGTATATAAACCATTCTTCCGGATCAGTTCATTATGAGTTCCCTGCTCAATTAATTCACCTTCATCGAGTACCAGAATTTGATCCGCATGCTGAACAGTAGAAAGACGATGAGCTATGACCAATGTGGTCCTGTTCTTCATAAGTCTTCCAAGTGCTTCCTGTACCTGTGCCTCCGATTCAGAATCAAGTGATGAGGTAGCCTCATCCAGCAGTAATATCGCAGGATCCTTCAATAGGGCTCTGGCTATAGCGATCCTTTGGCGCTGTCCCCCGCTCAATTTTACTCCTTTTTCTCCTATGAGAGAATCCAGTCCTTTTTCTGTTTTTGAGATGAATTCGTACGCATTTGCATCCCGGGCCGCCTGTTCTACTTCTTCCATGGTGGCCTCAAGTTTTCCATACTTAATATTTTCCAGGATACTTCCCCCGAAAAGGTGAACTTCCTGGGGAACCAGCGATATGAATCCTCTCAGATTCTTTACATCCATATCACGGATATCATAACCATCTACTTTGATCACTCCTTCCTGAACATCATAGAACCGGGGGATCAGGTTTAGTAATGTGGTCTTTCCAGCACCACTGGGTCCTACCAGGGCATAGGTTTCCCCGGCGGGGATTTCCACAGAAATATTTTTCAGAACGTCTTTTGTGTCATCATATCTGAAGCTGACCTCATGGAACTGAATATCTCCCCCGATACGATTGAATCTAAGGGCACCGGGTATACTTGTGATCTCCGGTTCTTCTTCCAATAATTCAAATATGCGTTCAGATGCTCCGGCCGCAGTATTCACCGCCGTATATAATCTGGAACTCTGGCTTATCGACCTGGAAATATTCAGTGCATAAATTATGAAGGCTACCAGATCTCCGGCCGTCAGGCGTCCTTCAAGCACTTCTTTTCCCCCGTACCAGAAAATGATCACCAGGGTCGACATAAACATAGTTCCTACTCCCGCCCAGAATAATTGAGTGAGTACTACTTTTCTTCGGGCGGTATGAAAAAGCTTCTCTATGCTTTCCTGATATCTTCCCACCTCATAGTCTTCTCGTACAAAGGCTTTTACCAACCTAATGGCACCCAGTGCATCCTCTGCAACAGCAGTGGAGGAAGCCAGTTCATCCTGAATACTACGTGACAGCTTCCGGATCTTTTGTCCGAAATACCGGGTTGCAACCGTCACTACGGGAACCGTCAGAAATATGACCATACTCAGCCGCCAGTTCAGTATTACCATAAGACTCACTGAGCCGATCAGTGAAAAGGAGATCGTAAGTAACTGAGGCAGAGAATCGGTCAGAGCGGTTCGGATAGACCCTACATCATTGGTCAGCCGTGATGTAATCTCTCCTAGCCTTCGGTCTGCAAAGAATTTAAATCCAAGCCGGTGCAGATGCTCATAGACCTTCTTTCTCAGATCGGTTACTACCCTTTCTCCTACCCATTCCAGATAGTAATTCCCGCCAAAACTGAAGGCGGACTGCAGCACAAATAACAGGAATAAACCAAGAGCCAGCTGGTTCAATAGTGAATCATCACCCACCTGAAATACTGCATCCAGGAGTTCTCTTAAACCGAGCGGTACAGTCAGCCAGATTCCGGACGCAATTATGACAAGCGCGGTAGCAGAATAAAATCTACGTCTGTAAGGCTTACTGAGCGCAAATATCTGCCTTAGAGTCTGCCAAAGTGAAGGCAGTGAACGCTTTGTTTTTACTTCATTTTCAGCCATTCGATCTCTCTGGACCCTATTTAAATTTATTCGCTACAATTTGAGAATTTTTAATTAATAATCACTATCTATCAATGAAGGTAAAAAATATACTTTAATGCTATGGATGGTGAGATGTTAACCTGGATATTTCTGATCGGTGGAATTATCCTGATGATTCTTGAAACGTTGATACCTGGTGGAGTTGCTTTTTTTCTTGGAGTCAGCGGTGTACTTGTAGGGGGACTCAGGTTTTTAGGATTTCTTTCTGATCCTTTTACTGCCACTTTGGCCTGGCTGTTAACATCTGTTGGCTTAACCATATTGATCCGCCCTGTCATTCAAAAATATTTCGGTGGAGAAACCTCTTTTAAATATGCGGATGAAGATTTTGAAGCCATGGATCAGATCGTGGAAGTAGTAGAGCCTATAAACGATGAAGATAATTCAGGAAGGATCCGCTTTCAGGGGATCTCCTGGCAGGCTCGAACACTGGAGGGTAAGGTTCCTGCAGGAACCAAAGTTAAGATCAAATATCGGGATAACACCACCTGGATCGTTGAACCCATTGATTACCTCCCCCCTGACAACATGAAACTCGAAGAAAAAAACAAAAGCTGATATGTTCTGGACAACCTTACTTATCGTCATTGCCTTTATGTATCTGATCCTGACCCGTTTATTCAGGATCGTAGAGATGCGGGAGGAAGTCATTCAGGAAAGACTCGGAAAATATAAGAAAACTCTGAAACCGGGATTTCATTTCCTGATCCCTTTTGTGGACCGCCCGGCCTACAGCCAGGAGATGAGGGAGCAGGTGATCGATGTACCCAGTCAGACCTGTATTACCAAAGATAACATTGAAGTAGCCGTTGACGGTTTGGTTTATATCAAAGTAATGGATTCCTACAAATCCAGTTATGGGATATCCAATTACCAGGCAGCAGCAGTTAATCTGGCCCAAACCACAATGCGTTCAGAGATCGGCAAGATCACGCTGGATGATACTTTCTCAGAACGGGAGATGATGAATGAAAACATCGTGCGGGAGATCGATAAAGCTGCAGACCCCTGGGGCATTAAAGTACTCCGGTATGAGATCAAGAATATCCGCCCGTCCAATGAGATCGTGGACACCATGGAAAAACAGATGGAGGCAGAACGACAGAAGCGAGCTGACATTACCAACTCTGAGGGCCACAGACAAGCACGGATCAATGAATCAGAGGGTGATCAGCGCAGTCAGATCCTGATCTCTGAAGCTAAAAGGCAGAAAAGGATCAATGAAGCCAAAGGTAAGGCTAAAGAGATCGAACTCGTAGCTACCGCAACTGCAAAGGGTATAAAGCGCATCGCGCAGGCGATCGAAAAACCAGGTGGTAATATGGCCGTAAAGACCAAACTGATAGAGCAATATATTAAACAGTTTGGTGAGATCATCCGTAACTCAAATATTTCAGTTCTGCCTACTGAGACGGCTAATCTAAAGACCTTTTTTGAAGGCGTAAGTACCATCAGCGACCATACAAAAGATCCGGCAAGCACTAAAAAAGGAGAAAAATAGCGATGGAAGTAATTGAATTTATCAGTCAGGGACTATTAGCTCTTTTTGCGATCTATGTAATGATCAATTTCATCAAAGCCATCAGGCTAGTTCCGAATCAGTATGCATATATCGTTGAACGACTCGGGAAATACCAAAGTACACTGGGTCCGGGTTTTCACGCCCTGATCCCCTTCATCGATAAGGTGGTATATAAGCAGGATCTGCGCGAAGAAACCATCGAAGTAGAACCACAGGAATGCTTTACAGCGGATAATGTCAAAGTAGAGGTTGATGGTGTGATCTATCTGAGTGTTTTAGATCCGGTAAATGCCAGTTATGGAGTTACCAATTACCGATATGCCGCAGTTCAGCTTGCCCAGACCACCACCCGTTCCGTAATTGGAACCATTGATCTGGACCAGACCTTTGAGGAAAGAGCCATTATCAGCGCTGAGGTAGTAAAAGTACTATCAGAAATGGAGCAGGCCTGGGGAATCAAGGTGCACCGCTATGAGATCAAGAATATCATAACTCCAAGAACGGTTCAGAACGCGATGGAAAGACAAATGACTGCGGAGCGTGACCGCCGTGCCATCATCGCTAAGTCTGAGGGAGTTCAGGGATCTACCGTGAATGAAGCAGAAGGAATGAGAGCTCAGATCATCAATATATCGGAAGCTGAAATGCAACGACAGATCAATGAAGCGGAAGGTGTAGCTCAGGAGATCGAGTCGCTCGCTGAAGCTACAGCCAGATCGATCGAAGAGATCGCAGATGCTATTTCATCTCCAAAAGGCACTGAAGCGATGCAGCTTCAGCTTGCTGAGAAATATCTGAATGTCTTGTCTGGTCTGGGGCGAGCTGAAAACAATATCATACTGCCCAAGGACCTTACCGATTATGATAAGCTACTGGAGGGATTATCCCTGAACGAGATCGTGAATATCACCGAGGATAAAAAAGATCAGTAAGCGGTATAACTTTCTCTGTCCTGAAGAGTGATTATACCTTCCTTGGTTTTGAATTTAACGGGAATAGACTCATAACCACCTCCTCGACTGGCTTTTTTTACTACAAAATGCAGGTGAGGACCAGTCGCGAAGCCGGTAGCTCCGGAATATCCGATATGTTGACCCAATCGGACCTGTTGCCCTTCACGTACCACTGCTCCGTTTTTTCTCAAATGAGAATAATCTGCGAAAGTCCCGTCATCATGCATAATAGTAATGTAATTCGCCTTTTGGATATAGGAACGGTCGGCTCCCCCCTCATTAAACTCTTCCTGTACCTCCACTACTAATCCACTTCTTGCAGCTACTACCCGGCTGCCTTCTTCCATGTTAAAATCGATCGAATAGTAATTAGGTCCGGTATGCGAAAATGAACCACCATAAGCCTGCCCTACTCTCTCGGTAGTATTGATGGCATAGGGTAAGCGGTATGCAAATCGGTTGTCATGCTGCGCATTGATATCTCCCATATAGAAGATATAACTGGTCTCATAATTCCAGGACTTTGACGGATCCGCTATACGAACTACTGTAACCCTGTCTCGGGCATTAGCCGGTAGTATTTTTATTACCGGAAAGGCTTCACCCGGGATGATGTTCTTAGTTTTCATGCTGAGCTCTATGGTTACCGGATAAGGATTGGGATTTGCAGCTATTATGACCACTTTTTCCCCATCTCTTTCAGAAGTGATTTTGACCGGTTCCGGATCTGTGTGCCCGGAGGAATATGAGATCAGCAATAAGAATATCAACCGTAGAACTTGCATAATGAATTCAGTCAAAGGAATTTAAATTTAATCGGTAATTTATGGATATTCATCTATCTGCAGCTAAGACCCATAACCGATCAGTATGAATGTACTAATTGCACAGATCATATTTTTCCTGGCAACATCAGAATATCAGGGTCAGGAAAACTCTGAATTATATGAACGGATCAAAAACGGGGATAAAAAAGCTTTCCGGTCCTTCTTCGATAAACATCATAAAGAACTGTATTACTTTCTCTTGAAGAAAAATGTTTCTTCAACAGAGGCCGATGACCTAATACAACAGGCCTTTGTTTATATCTGGGAAAACCGTTCCGGAATAGACGAAACGAAATCATTACGCGCTTATCTGTTTCGGATCGCCTATACACGTATGCTTAATGCATTTAGAGATTCAAAGAAATTTGATGGCAATGCTGAAATACCTCAGGAAACCTACTCTTCGGATCCTGAAAAGAAGATCGAGAATAAAGAACTTAAGTCTGCAATTGATCAGGCGATAGCCTCTATGCCGGAAAAAAGACAGAATGTATTCCGGCTCTGTTTTATACAGGAGTTTACTTATAAAGAAGCCGCTGAGTTTCTGGATGTATCCCATAAGACCATCGAAAATCATATGGGATTAGCTCTAAAAGATCTCAGGAAGGCCCTTTCTGAGGTATCAAAAGATTTTTTATAAAAGCTTTAGGGGTAAGCAGTACCCCCACGTGTATTAAGGGTGAATTCATCAACAACAAATCATCAAGACCATGAAATCACTAACATTCTTTACAAAACCCACATCATTGTTGATACTGATCAGTGCAACAATGATCTCTGCTTGTACTCTGGGCGACATCAATACTGATGTTCCTAACACTCAGCTGACCGAACAGGAACTCAACGAAGCAGGTCAGATCCTGGGTCAGGCAATTGCTAACGACAATGACGGCTTGTTCGGAAGTATCGGTGATGCGATCGCAAACGTTTCAGAAAGCGGCATCGGCACCGACAGCGGAAGGCTTAAATCAGACGATGACGACGACGATTACTCCGGCAGAGGCGGCGAGCGCAACTATAGTTACAGCTATGATCCCGATACCGGCATACACACGATCCAGTTTAATCGCACCGTGACCAAACCAAATTTCAGTAAAGAACTCAATGCTTTGCTGACCTATAAATTCACGGATGCTGAAGGTGGTTTTATCGCTGCTCCCCGCATGAATCGTGACCGCATAGAAAATATTGATTACACCAGTAATCGCGACGGATCTGTAAGCAGTCTGTACAAAAACTCTGAGTTTATTCGGATTGATACCTTCTCCGTTACGGGTGTAAGTGATGCAAATCCGGTTCTGGGAATTGAAGGTAAACATGAGAGCAGTGGTGACTTCAACGGTGTACGCAAAAACGGTGACACTTTCGAAAAGAACTACGTAGTGGAATTCGAGATCCTGGATGTACAGATCGAAAAAGATTCTGTTGCCGCTAATGGAAATCTGAGCTCCGGCGTTACCGGTACCATCAACTATGAGATGTCATTCTACAAGAACCGTAATGGTGACTCATCAACCAAAACCGTTTCAGGTACGATCGAAATGGATGGTGACGGATCCGCTCTGCTTAAGTTTGCTCGATTCGCAAAAATCTTTAAAGTGAATCTGAAATCCGGTTTCGTTACTGACGACGACGATAGTGACGAATCTGAAAAAGAAGCAGAGGTGATCTCCGTTGACGTAGAAAACAGCACGGTAACCCTGGCTAACGATCTTACAGTGATACTCACCGATCGCACTGAAATCAAAGGTGAGGAAGGACTGGAGACTTTACAGCAGGTTGCAGATGCCCTCGCTGCCGGTACAAGAGTTGAAGCCGAAGTGGAAGGATACAGAAACCCGGACGACCGATCACAGATCATCGCTGAAGAAATAGAATTCGAACTGTTCGATGGCGAAGGCGATGATGGCGATGACGGAGACGACGACTAAAAGGATTTGATTACCTCAAACATCACATAAATCCCGGACAGGCTGCTGATACCAGCCTGTCTGATTCTTAAAAGTAAATATAATGGCAAAGCAATTTAACATAGACCCGAATGATAGAGACCTGCTGCTGGCTCAGGCCATCGGCAGGGCTTTGCCTGATATGAGCACCGTAAATGATCTAAATGATCCCCTGCTGAATACTCTGTTGCAGTACAAGGAATCTGGTGCACAGACCATAAAGCAGGAACCTGATTCAGAATCTCTATGGAGCAGGATTGATAAAAAGACCGATACTATTTCAGGTACACGGCCGGCAAATGTAATAAACCTCGGAAACACCCTCTATCGTTATGCAGCGGCAGCTGTGATACTTATTCTTGCCTTCGGTGGTATGTTCTACTATCAGCAAAACTATGTACCTCAGCTGGTAGGAGAATCCTTTGCAGCTATTGAAATAGTAACTTTAGAGGACGGGTCAAAAATTACGCTGCGACCCTATTCTAAATTATACCAAATGAGTAAAAATTCGGGAGATCAGTATAAGTTGTCCGGTGAAGCCCTCTTTGAAGTAACCAGCGATCCGGAGCGGATATTTTCTGTTCAAACTGCTGAGTCGAAAGTAGAGGTACTGGGTACCACTTTTATCGTAAGCGACTGGGGTGACAATACGGAAGTCTATCTGAAAGAAGGAAGTATCAGGTTTAGTTCGATGGTCAGCAATGAAAAACTCATCCTCTCCCCCGGAGAAAGTGCCACTGCAGATGAACAGGGTACGATTTCCAGCGGACCCTCAGATGAATCCGGGTTTACCGACTGGTTGAATGCTCAGATGACCTTCGAAAATGCCTCATTACGATATATATTCTCTGAACTGGAACAACATTTTAATATCAGGATTCAAAGTGTACAGGCCACTGATACACTTAGCGGAACCATTGTACTCGATAATGTTGATCAGGTACTCAGTGATCTTGGTTTATTGCTGGATGGAACCTTTACAAAGACCGGTGATAAAACATATCGGTTCTCATTAAATTAAAAGAAAGATGAAATATCCGGGGCTGAAAATAGTGGTGCTGATATTTCTGTGGATGCTCCCGGCAGTTGTTTCCGCTCAGTTTGAATTCAGATCTGCTTCCATTCTGGATATCATAAAAACACTGGAAGACGAAACCGATATGCGTTTTCTGTACCGTGAATCTCAGCTTGCTGGTATCAGGGTAGATCTGTTCTCAGACTCGGTGAACATATTTGACGACCTGAGAAAAGAGCTGGAGACTTATAAGCTTACTCTTAAAATAGATCTGGATCGTAATCAGGCACTGATTTTCAAAAGCCGTACTGCAGATACCCGTTCATCGATCAGCATTTCCGGTCAGGTTGTCGATGCACAAACAGGAGAGCGACTCCCATATGCAACTATTCACTGGGACCTGAATGGCAAAAGGTCTGGTACGGCATCCAACAGCTCCGGTGTATTCCGGATTGCATCCGGTTTGACTGCAGATTCTTTTACGGTCACCGCTTCTTACCTTGGGTATCAGTCTGAAGAATGGACCTTTGACATTAATTCAGCTAAAAACTACAACGATATCACATTAAGGCTTGAACCCAGAGCGATCACCAATAATGAGATCATCATTACCGGATCTTCGTTTTCTGCATTCACTGACACCTCCTACCAGCGATTTGTGAATAACGGGGTTTTAAATCCCCTGGGAGACAATAATACCGTAAAAGCGCTGCAGGCACTACCCTCTGTTAATACTACCACCGCCTTGAATAATGGTATAAATGTACGGGGAAGCTCCGAAGATGCAACGGTAGTACTGCTGGATGGCATTACCATTTATAATCAGAGCCACCTGTTCGGATTACTTGATAGTTTCAATTCCAATGCGTTGCAGACTTCCGGTTTTTATTATGACGTTACCCCTGCCCAGTTTCAAGCCACTCCCGGAGCAACTCTTTCTCTTATTACCAGAACAGGTTCACTTAATAAATTCTCCGGAAATGCAGGGTTTAGTAATACCTCCGGAAATATTACGCTGGAAGGGCCGCTGAAAAAGGGCCAGAGCAGCTGGCTCATCTCCGGTCGCAGCTCTTTCCTCAACCAGCTGGACTGGTTCGGCAGCAGTGACCTGATCGCATATGGACTGAATGTGGACCGACCCCAGGAATTACTGGCTGATAATCTGACGGATCTGGATTCAAGACTCGTTATCCCGGGTGATTCCGATGCTCTTTTTTATGATATCCATGCAAAGAGCTACTTTGAAAATGATAACGGCAGCCGACTGATTGCCAGCATATATGCCGGGGGAGATCAGGTAAATCAGGATGCTGAACGGTTTGTAAGAAGATTTAACCCTGATAACCCGAGACAGAGATTTAGCCTGACCCCTGTCAGCACTAACAATGAGTGGGGAAATTACAGTGGCAGCCTGAACTACAAAACCCCTTCCGGAGCCAGAGCCTACAGTAATTTTATGGCAGGCTTCAGTATTTACCGTAGCAAATTCAGTAAAGATGATTTTGTATATAACAGGATCGATGCTGAGTCTCCCGGTTCCCCTCAGGTTTTTATATACGAATTACGAAATGAAAGTATATTTAATGAACTAAAAGCGGACTATTCCGCTGACCTTTTCTTTGATAACCTGCAGGCTACACTCGGATCTTCTTATCAATATCTGTCCGGCGAATATTATGAAGAATCATTTGACCGCCCCGGTCTGCTTACGGATTACCGGGCACACCTTATCGATTTCTACGGGCAGGCTGATCTGAATCAATTTGAGAACCTTTCATTAAATTCCGGGCTTCGATTGCACTACTTCTCAAATGGTAATTTTTTAAGGCTTTCACCCAGGATAAAGCTTCAGCTTTGGCCTAATCGTCCCGTTTCTCTTGGAGCCGGGTACAGCAGAAATTATCAATTCACTCACCGCCTTTCTTTCTATAATGTCAGCAGTCCCGATATCTGGGTGATCAGTTCAGAGGATCAGCCCCCTACTTCCGTGGATTACCTGACCGGAGGACTTTATATAAGACCCTTTACCGGGTTTCTATTTCAGGTTGAAGCCTATTATAAATGGATAGACAATGCGAGGTTATTTGACCTCAATACACAATCTCTCATAAATAGTATTGAATCCTCTCCTTGGCTTGCAAATTATGAAGGGAAAAATCGTGGGATAGAGGTTATGTCGCGCTACGATCACCGGTTATTTCAGTGGACCAATTCTTATACATGGTCCAGGGCTGAATTCACCAATCCGGTGATCAATGATGCCAGTCCTGTTTACGAACCCGGAGAATATTTTTATGCAGACTGGGACCGAACCCATAATTATACCGGTACGCTGCAGATCAAAGTAACGAGGGGACTCAATGCTTTCGGAAGTCTCACTCTTGCAACCGGTACACCGAATCGTTTATATCTTGTTGGTTATGAAGCTCAGGAAAGACTGGATAACTATCAGAGGTTGGATGTCGGGCTCGAATATAAAACTGGTATCGGTAATCAGCAGATCGAATTCAATGCATCCGTCTATAATGTCACAGACGAAAAGAATCCTTGGTATCGTGAAATCAATGTTGTCATTGATAACTCAGGCACCCGTTCACAGCTGGGTGCAGAGTCCGTTGATATCTATGATCTGGGCATTCAGCCATCCTTCAATATTACGGTCTGGTTCTGAAATTTTCTCATCTTTTGTATTGAATCGGAAGTAAACAAGTGATAACTTTGATTTCTCGTTGCCCGAGTGGCGGAATTGGTAGACGCGTGCGCTTCAGGTGCGTATGTCCTTACGGACGTGGAGGTTCAAGTCCTCTCTCGGGTACTCAACAACCCTGCAGATTTTGCTTCTGTAGGGTTTTTTTATGCCTTCTGGTTAAATAACGTAGAATTCAGATCCAGCCGCTGCTTTTGCGAAGCAGTGCTTCGCGGTTCAAGTCCTCTCTCGGGTACTCAACAACCCTGCAGATTTTGCTTCTGTAGGGTTTTTTTATGCCTTCTGGTTAAATAACGTAGAATTCAGATCCAGCCGCTACTTTTGCGAAGCAGTGCTTCGCGGTTCAAGTCCTCTCTCGGGTACTCAACAACCCTGCAGATTTTGCTTCTGTAGGGTTTTTTTCTTTAAGGCTCTTTGTTATCCAGCAGCACAGATCGAAAGCGTTGATATTGCAAAGCAGATCCAGTCTTTCACAGAATCACTGATTAAATTTTTCAGATCAGATTCTCAAACAGGTCCTGAGATTCAACCTCTTCCGGGATCAGTTCACGTTCTTTAAGCCAGGAAATAAACGAATACCAGCGTCCTTCTTTCATTCGTCCCCACTCATTTTCAGAGGTATAATATTCATTGATCATTTTCTGACTTTCTATCAGGGCATCACCCTCAAGCTGGCCGGCAGGTACATGCTTTGCCAGAATAGATGCAGCTTCGTCGGGATAATCGATTGCAAATTCAAACCCTCTTCGAGAAGCCTCTAAAAACCGTTTAAATTCATCTCTTCGATCTAACAATTCATTTTCCGATACCAATAGTACCGGTGAGTAACCATATGGGATATCAAAATCCGAAAGAACAAAATTACGTAGATCGATACCTTTTGAGCGGGCCTCTACACCCTCCCATGGCAGAAATATCCAGGTGGCATCCGCCTCACCATTAATCAGTGTATTCCAGATACCCAGTTTGTCCGGATAGGAAATAGAGAGGTCACCGTCTCCCCCATCATTTCGGATCATTTGTTTTATGATCTCATCCTCGTAACGGGCTTTATAAGATGCATATGACTTACCATCCAGCTGAGCCGGTGAGATAATATCTCGTTCTTTAAGAACAGTCACAGCACTCGCATCTTTTTGGAGTACAGCCGCGATTGCTTTGACCATAAATGGATTGCTTTTGAAGCGATAACTGATCACACTTTCCGTAGGGGCAAGTGCCACATCCGCCAGACCGGTTTCGAGTTTTTTAGCCGGTGTAACCTGATAATTATCATTCGAAGGATCTGATATTGACACTTCAAGTTCTTCATTACTATAAAAGCCTTTTTCCTGTGCAATGAAGAAACCGGTATGATTGGTGTTTGGGGTCCAGTCTAAAGCTAATCTTATCATATGTTTTTCTGCATTTTTGATTCAGCATAAAAACAAGATCTATTGCAGAAAGTTCATCAAATAATCATACTTACAAACGTAATTGGTTCATGTTAATTCAATCTAATATCATCCTGTTTTTCATCACTCAAACTACCTCAAATACACTTTTTTACAGTGAACTTTGAATGATTAAGTAAACGTAACTGTATTAAGTTGAAACATTTCTGGCAATTCTGACTCTTAAACTATACAAAACAGATATCAGAAATTTAATTGATAGGCTTAAAAACCTAATCCTGTTTACCATGAAAGACCCTATTTACACTGAAGATTACAGCAGATCCGAAAACAAATTCCTGAAATACATTAACAAGCACGCATCACGTAAGAATGATGTGGTTATGTTCGGATTCATTTTCATGATCGTTTTTTATATAGCCGTCTTTGTACCAACTACTCCACTCTCTGAAGAGAATGCGGCTGAATTCACAAATACCGAAGTAGCTCCGAAAACCGAACAGATCGTAAAAACCAATAATGAGAAAGAGGTTACTACAGACAAAGCTTCACTGATCCTTGGTAGTATCAAGTAATTCTATTTTCACTCTTACCGTACTTTTATATAAACAGGATGGCTTTTTGCCATCCTTTTTTATTTGTTGAATGGAACGGGAATCAAACCTCACTGATTTTCATGATATATCAATCAACAAATAACAAAGCAATGAAGCATCTGATCCTTGTACTCGGTTTTCTTTTCATCGGCACCTCTCTAAATGCTCAGGACTACGCAATTGAGCAACTTGAGAACTCTCCCCGTCATCATGAATGGGTGACCATGGAGTCAAGTGGCAGGACTCTGCACAATTTTATTGCTTACCCTGAACGCTCAGATGATGCGATGGTCGTAATCGTCATTCACGAGAACCGAGGACTTAACGACTGGGCCCGCAGCTTTACGGATCAGCTTGCCGGAAAAGGATATATTGCTATAGCACCCGATCTGATCTCGAATACGGTGGATGGTTTTGAAAAGACCAGCGATTTCCCGACTTCAGACGAAGCTCGATCTGCTATCTATGGACTGGATCCGGAGATGGTCACACAGGACCTGTTAAATGTGCTTGAATACGCTAAAAGCATAGAGGCAGGTAATGGCCAAGTAGCTGTGGTCGGATTCTGTTGGGGAGGCTCTCAGTCCTTCCGTTTTGCGACCAATGCAGGAGACGGTATTGAGGCTGCACTGGTGTTTTACGGAACCGGACCTCAGGAAGCTTCTGCCTACCAAACTATTCAGGCTCCGGTATTCGGCTTTTACGGAGGTGATGACAACCGAGTGAACTCCACTATCGAGAACTCCGAAGTCGCAATGGACGATTACGGCAAGACCTATGAGTATGAGATCTATGAGGGAGCCGGACATGCATTCATGCGACGCGGCGACGACCCGGCAGCCCCGGCTGATGATCCCAATAAAATGGCCCGGAATAAATCATGGGACCGGATCGTGCGCATTCTAAGTGGCATGTAGGGGATTGATTAGCAGGTTACCGGGATATTCGTTTATTGAGCGATTATGGAATTGTGGGATTATGTCAACAATCCCAATAACCCGATGAATCCGCATCTTCTAGATGCCATTTCAAATAACAAACGGTGAGCAAAATAAAGAAGGCCCGACACTGCAATGTATCGAGCCTTTCAAAATGGATGCTGGCACTCTTCCGTGGGGATGCCTCTGGCAGAACTCCGGGTTCAAATGTGTGGATAAAAAAAGGCCAGCTTTATTTTTAAAACCGGCCTTTTAAATGTGGAGGTGCGGGGAGTCGAACCCCGGTCCGAAACGGTAAACCTGCAAGCGTCTACATGTTTAGTCACTAATTAGAATTCGCCTGAAGCCTAGCCAAGTGACCAAGCGACTGCAGACTATTCTGTTTAAATTTCGCCGATGTGCGACAGAAAGCACACATTAACTATCCTGTCTGTATCGACGCTCCAGTAAGTGCTGACAGGCACGCTGCTTAAAGGAACGGCTTAGTCAGTCTATGCTGCTAAGCGGTATGAGTAATTATTGTCAATTACTTTAGATCCATAATAGATTTTATACGAGATCTATTGGACAAGCTCGACATGCGACCTACGATTGTACTCGCCCCGTCGAATCCGTGTCACCCCCAGTAATTTCAAAGAACGCTGTAATATACGAAACATGTGCGCCATTTCGTATTTCTCATTCTCCACAACAACCGAATTTATCTGAACATTTCGTGAATCAATCATCCAAATTCCCTGTTATGCTGTGCAACATATTCAGTCGGTTGCGTTTAATGCGCACCAATCAATATCGCTAATTCATTATATGCCAAAATCAGGCCTGCTGCTTTTACTCCTGTCATTATTACCTGCATTTCTGCAGGCCCAGTCTACTGCTTCAATAAGCGGTTATGTCCGTGATGCTGAAACGGGTGAGACCCTGATCAGTGCCAATGTGGCACTGCAGGAGCTCAATAAAGGAGCGTCTACTAACACGCTGGGATATTATACCATTACGAATATCCCCGCCGGCAGATATAAACTGCTTGCTACTTATATTGGTTTCAGGCTGTCTTCTCAGGAGATCACCCTTGAAGCCGGAGAAAAACTTCGACTGGATATCGACCTTGTGCCTGAATCGGTGCAGCTGGAAGAAGTGATCGTTGAATCGGATTCTGACAAGGAGGAACAAAAGAATATCGGTACCATTCAGGTTAAGACAGAGTTGATCAATGAACTCCCGTCTGTGTTTGAGGCAGATGTATTCCGTTCAATTCAGCTTCTTCCGGGGGTTAAAGCGGCATCGGATTTCTCTTCCGGCCTCTATGTCCGGGGCGGCTCACCGGATCAGACCCTGATCCTTCTGGACCGTACAACCGTCTACAACCCTTCCCACTTCTTCGGTTTCTTTTCCACCTTTAACCCCGATGCCATCAAAGATGTACGCTTGTATAAGGGCGGTTACCCGGCAGAATACGGCGGTCGACTGGGCTCGGTGCTGGCAATTTATAACAAGGATGGGAATCGCAATGAATTCGGGGGCTCAGCAACTGTTGGACTGCTTGCCTCCAGAATATTGCTTGAGGGACCTTATAGCCGCGGGTCATGGATGCTGGCGGTTCGCCGTTCAACACTGGAGCCTCTGCTGGCCGGACTCCGTCAAAGTATAGACAGTGTCCCCTCCCTTTTCTATTTCCTGGATGTGAATGGTAAGGTTAATTTTGATGCAGGCGAAAATGATAAACTGTCCCTGGCCTTCTATTCCGGAAAAGACAGGGTCAATTTCCCATTTGTGGATGATGCTGAATTCCAGCTCGATTACGGAAACCAGACACTCAGTACGAACTGGACCCATATATTTTCGGAAAAGCTCTTTTCAAATTTTGTGTTTACCGGTTCGCGTTATTTTAACTTCCCCACTTTTGAGCTGGCCACCACTCAATTTGAGCGGGATAACAATATTTATGATTATTCGGTCAAAGGAGATCTGGAATATCTTCCTAACGACCGGCATCAGATAAGCACCGGTTTCTGGGCAGGTGCACTTACTTTGAGATTACAGGATCGTTTTGACGGTCAGGATACCTTCCGAAGCAGAATACACAATCGATACGCCTCTGTGTATGTTCAGGACGAATGGAGACCTACGCAGAAATGGAAGATCACTCCCGGAATTCGTATGAATTATTTCTCTGACGGCTCGTATTTCAGAGCTGAGCCAAGGGTGTCTGTCGAATATAGGGCTTCAGACCGCCTGCGTCTTCAGACTGCTTACGGGCGCTATAATCAATTCCTGACACTGATCTCTAATGAAGCCTTCTCCGGCTTTGATGTCTGGCTGACCTCAGATCAGGGAGTGAGACCTGCATATGGAGATCAGTTTATTGTTGGTGCCAAGACCATCCCTTTTAAAGACTATGGCTTTGACGTTGAGCTCTACTACCGCACCATGAATGATCTCTTTGAACTGGACCCATTTCTCCCAGATGCCGCTGGGTTTCTCTACGCAGACCTGTTCCGGGTCGGAGAAGGTTATGCTTATGGTGCTGAATTCTTCTTTGAAAAGCGGGTTGGCAGGCTCACCGGATTTATCGGATATACCCTCGGTTATACCTGGAGGAAATTCCCTTCCTTTAATCTTGAGTTGCAAGGTGATAATCAGACTGCCCGTTTCTATCCTCCTAAATATGACAGGAGAAATGATATTAATCTAGTCGGTACGTATCGACTCAGTAGAAAATGGAAATTTACGGCATCCTTCAACTACGCAACGGGACAGGCATACACTAAAGCACTGGGCCGGTACGAATTGCAGGATTTCCCATTTAACAACGACGACATCAATGTCTTTACCGTCGGTAAAGTAAATGCGTCCAGGCTTCCGGATTATCATCGCCTGGATATCTCTTTTTCCCGCACCGGCACCTTCTTCGGTATCGGAGAAGCTGAATGGCAGTTCCAGCTGATCAATGTTTATTCCAGACGTAATGTGTGGTTTTATAACTTCGATTTTGATGAGAATCCGGTTAAGAGATCCGAAGTACCTCTGTTGCCTATACTTCCATCCCTATCATATACTGTAGATTTTTAAGATCATGAGAATACCAGCATTACTTCTATTACTATTATCAGTCACCTCTTGTGAGATCTATCAACAGGACCGTTACGAAGAATTCTATGTGGTAGAATCCTATCTCGTCGCTGAGCGTCAGCTCCCTCCTCTGCGTTTATCCAGAACCGGAGAAAGCGGAGAGATCTACTTATATGATGATCTGGGAATCAATAATGCACAGGTGCAGATACAATTATTACAAACCGGTCCCGGATCAGCCGTTGAAGAAACTTTTTCCTATCAGTTCGGAGATATACAGACCACACCCGGGGTTTATATACCAACCGTGAATCATGATGTGATCCCTGAGCGAACCTACCGGCTTGAGATCACCTTTCCTAATTCTGCAGAGTTAATAACAGCTGAAACTATCGTACCCGGTGCGTTTGAGGTACTGGGAGGAGTCAGAGATAGTATTGTATATCAATCTTCAGATCAGCTGGAAATCCAGGTCAGTCAGAGCCGGTACCCTGACAGGCAGAGTATATATATTTTTAACTCGATCAGTCAGCAACCATTGTTTGAGAATATTACCCCTTTATATTCCGAGCTGATCGATGAAGACGATCTGGAAAATGAACTGGAACGTATTGCCAAAACCAGTTCCGGAATTATTAACGAAGGCAATTTTGATATCAATCCGGATAACAGTATTACAGTACGATATCCGTGGATCGCAGTTGCCTTCTTCGGAGATAATCAGATCGTAGCTCATACCCTGGATGATAATGTCTATGATTTTATCCGTTCGCAGGATGTACAGCTGGGCGGATCGACCCTTTCTCCGGGTGAAATTCAAAATGTAATTTATAATATTGACGGAGCTATTGGTATCTTTGGCTCCGTATCAACCGATACCATTCAGACCTTTATTAAGAGACCCGATTTTTGATGAATCATCTGCTGAAAACTTTACTCCTTGCCCTTACTCTGTCCTTCCTTCTACCGGCTCAGGTACTAAAGGCACAACAGGATGGTAGTTTCGAGATAGCCAGAGTCAAATATCGGGGCGGCGGTGACTGGTATAACGATCCATCCTCCTTAAGCAATCTCATCTCATTTACCCGTGGACGGGTTCCGGTTAGCATTAGCAGCGAGTATAAAGATGTTTCTCTGGGAAGTGTTGAGATCCACAGTTACCCTTTTCTTTTCATGACCGGACACGGGAATATAACAGTAAATGATTCTGAGATACGCAATCTGCGATCTTACCTCGATAACGGTGGCTTCCTTTATATTGATGATGACTACGGACTGGATGAATTTATTCGCCCCATTCTCAAAGAAGTATTTCCGGATGAAGAACTGATCGAGATCCCTTTTGACCATCCGATCTATCACCAGGTATTTGATTTTGATCAGGGTGTCCCTAAGATCCATGAACATGATAATAAGAACCCCCGGGGTTATGGTCTCTTCCGGGATGGACGGCTGGTTGTTTACTATACCTGGGAGTCGAATCTGGGTGATGGCTGGGCTGACCCTGAAGTGCATAATGATCCCCCGGAGGTCAGGCAAATGGCCTTACGAATGGGCGCTAATATCCTGGTCTATGCTTTGACCCAACAGTGAGCATTAAACCTGCTCACTCATCCCTTTCATGCTTCATCTTATATTCGAAAGCAGAACGTTGATTTCCATTTTCATCTTTTGACTCCGCATCCGGGTACAGGTCATCCGCATCCGTTTTTTCCCGGTATGTGATCTTGGCCTGTATATCTGATTGCTTGCGGATGATCATGCGTCGTTCATCATCATCGGATGATTTGAGCTTTTCTGCCAGCTCTGCCCGCTTTCTATGATAGAAATGCAGCTCTAGCGTACGCATTACACTCTTTGCAGACTTGAAGGGATCCTTATCTTTCTCATATTTAAGACCCACTTTTTCGTGATGCCGGTCACTGGCGGTATATCGTTCGAGCATAACATCTCCCACCAGTTTTGGAAAAGGTTCCTCCCTGCCTGAGTAGGCATTCACGGAGATCTCTTCTTCATCCATATATCGCTGAAGAATATCCTTATAAAAGATCTGAAGCTCTTCATCCTCAAAAAGTTTCTCGTTGGTAAAAGAGCATACATATTCCACCATCTTCCGGCCATAGCTGATCATCAGGCGGATAAGCTCTTTCTCGTAGTGTGGCTTTTTGACCGTGCGGACGGGATTGTTAACCGGTTCAGGTACTGGTCGCGGATCAGATTCAGAATTATCCATTGGTTTCGGGCGGTAAGGCTGCTCCAGCTGTCGCTGATTACGTCGCTGAGCTCGCTTTTCTTCCTGCAACACGTCTGCACGGATCTTATCCAGTTCTTCATAGAGATCACGATCAGACCCTCTTCTCCACTTCTGTGTTCGTGTGTGCAGGTGCTGAACATAGACTTGACGCTGTATCGAATCCGGTATATGAGCAATGGACCTCAGTATTTCTTCTATGACTTTCTTGAGTTCTACCGGTTTTTCAAGTCTGCCCTCTTCTTCTGCTTTAAGCATGAGAAAGTCTACAAAGTCCTTTGAATCTTGATTCTTGAGGTCTGTAAAAGATTCCTTGCCGAATTGCTTCACAAAAGAATCCGGATCCTGGTTTTCTGGCAGTTCCAGCAACTCTACTTCCATTCCTTCCGAGAGGGCAATATCGATGCCCCGTTTCATCGCATTTTGACCGGCATCATCCGAGTCATAGATCATTATGATCTTTTCACCATAGCGATGCAGTACTTTCATCTGACCGGGAGTAAGCGAGGTCCCGCTGCTGGCTACCACATTGGCTATTCCGTTAGTATTTAGAGTGATCACATCGGTATAACCTTCCACCAGTATCACTTCTTTATTTTTTCGGATCTCATTACGGGCAAAATTCACCCCATAAACCACTTCAGATTTATTGTAAACCTGAGTCTGTGCGGAGTTGATATATTTAGCCGTTTTTTCATTGCCAAGAACTCTTCCTGCAAAGGCGATCACCTTGCCTGTGGGACTGAAAATGGGAAACATCAGCCGGTTGCGAAAAGTATCGTAGAATCCATCACTTCGCTGGCTGGGTTTTATGAGATCTGCATCATGCAAATACTTTTCATCGATCCCGGCACCCTTTGCCGCTTTAAGCAGATCTTCTCCACCACCGGGTGCATAACCGAGGCCAAATTTTTTGATAACTGCATTGGAATATCCTCTTTTCTCCAGGTAATCACGAGCTTTCTGAGCTTCCGGATTTTCGATCAGGTTGCGATAGAAATAGACCCCGGCAAACTTCAGTGCATGATAGATCCCTTCTTTATGCTGAGAACGCTCATCATTAAGCCCTTCTTCTTCTTCCGGAATAAAAACACCGTAGCGCTCGGCCAGCTGACGAATGGCTTCCGTAAACCCTACACCGTCCTGATCCATTACAAACTTGAAGACGTCCCCGGATTCACCGCAACCAAAACATTTGAATATTCCTAGTCGTGGAGTTACGTGGAAAGATGGTGTTTTCTCATCATGATAAGGACACAATCCTGAAAAGCCGCTTCCGGATTTCTTCAGCTTGACATAGTCTGAGACCACTTCGACAATATCTGCCGCTGCCCGGACCTCTTCTTTTTTGTCGTCGCTTATCATTCTATGGTCTTACTGTAATAGATGTGGGGGTTTCCTGACTCTTAGGTTACCATCTTTTGGGATGAATTATAAATTATAGATTATAAATTATAAATGCGGGTTTAGTCTTGAGTCTTGATAAAATGATCATCGAGATACTTTAGCTAATTATCTGCCAACGGTGGTCATGGCAATTTGAATTTACTTCATATGTTCAAAGGCCTGTCAGCAGTCAAAATACAGTCGTCCGTCTGCGATCTTATCCTTTTTTGACATAAAATCCGTTTCAATTGCCTGCTATTGTGGGTATATTCCTGCCCCAAAATTTTGAACTTCAAAAAATCTAAAATGAGCGTACTAGTCGGAAATGATACTCGCCTGATCGTTCAGGGTTTTACCGGTAGTGAAGGAACGTTTCACGCCGAGCAAATGATCGAATACGGTACCAATGTTGTTGGTGGCGTTACTCCTGGAAAAGGCGGTCAGAAACACCTTGACAAACCAGTTTTTAACACGGTAGCAGAAGCTGTTGAACATGAAGGTGCCAATGCATCTGTGATCTTTGTGCCACCTGCCTTTGCAGCGGATGCAATTACTGAAGCTGCTTTTGCTGGCATCGAAGTGATCATCTGTATCACAGAAGGTATACCTGTTAAGGACATGATCGTTGCTAAGCAGGTTGTTAATAGCCATGGTGCTACACTGATCGGTCCTAACTGTCCGGGTGTTATTACTCCCGGGGAAGCTAAAGTTGGTATCATGCCCGGAAATATTTTCAGCCCCGGGTCTGTAGGACTGATCTCCCGTTCCGGTACGCTTACTTATGAAGCAGTTGATCAGCTTACGAAAGCAGGTCTCGGTCAAAGTACCGCTATTGGTATTGGCGGTGACCCTGTTATTGGCACAACACACCTTGATGCGGTAAAGATGTTCCAGAATGATCCGGATACAGAATCCATCGTACTGATCGGTGAGATCGGCGGAAGTGCTGAAGAAGAAGCTGCTGCTTATATCAAAGATAATGTAGATAAGCCCGTTGTGGCATTCATCGCAGGTTCTACAGCGCCTCCGGGACGCCGTATGGGACATGCGGGTGCGATCATTTCCGGTGGTAAAGGTACCGCCCAGGAAAAAAAGAAAGCACTTGCCGCTGCCGGTATAACTGTGGTTGAATCGCCTGCAGATATCGGAATGACGCTGAAAGAACTGATCGGCGCCTGATCATACCTGTTAAATATTTCCATAAGGGGCTTTGGCCCCTTTTTGTTCTTTAAAAACAAAACTAACCAAACACTCAGATAAATGAGTAAGAATACTATCACTATTGCCCGGGGAGACGGTATAGGGCATGAAATCATGGATTCCACCCTTCAGATACTGGAGGCTGCAAATGTACCTCTTGAGTACGATGAGATCAAGATCGGTAAGGAAGTGTATGAATCCGGAGTAATGTCCGGAATCTCACCGGAATCCTGGGATACACTGGCAAAAAATAAAGTATTCCTAAAGGCTCCAATAACAACTCCACAGGGAAGCGGTTATAAGAGTCTGAATGTAACTATCAGAAAAACGCTGGGACTTTTTGCAAACGTCCGCCCGGTTAAAGCACTGGTACCCTACGTAAGAAGTAACTTTCCGACCATGGATGTAGTTGTGGTTCGTGAGAATGAGGAAGACCTTTACGCGGGGATTGAGCATCAGCAAACCCCCGAAGTTGTACAGTGCCTGAAACTGGTATCACGCCCGGGATGTGAGCGTGTTATCCGATATGCATTTGAATATGCCAAGGCTTACGACCGTAATAAAGTGACCTGCATGACCAAAGATAATATTATGAAGCATACGGATGGATTGTTTCATGAAGTATTCGATGAGGTCAGAAAGGAATATCCTGAGATAGAAAGCGACCATTATATCATCGATATTGGTGCAGCCCGTCTGGCAGATACACCCCAATGGTTCGATGTTGTGGTGACTCTGAATCTGTACGGAGATATTATTTCAGATATAACGGGACAGATCTCCGGTTCAGTTGGCCTGGGCGGTTCCGGAAATATCGGAAATGATTTTGCCATGTTCGAAGCGATCCACGGTTCAGCTCCTGACATAGCCGGAAAAGATGTTGCTAATCCCTCAGGACTTATCAACGGCGCATGTATGATGCTCGCCCATCTGAATCTTAGTGACGAGGCTGAGCTTATTTCCAACGCACTGCTTGCTACTATTGAGCAGGGTATTCACACTGCCGACATTAAATCCAAAGAGTATACCAAGCAGATCGTCGGCACGAAGGATTTCACAAAAGCGGTCATTGATCATTTAGGTGAACGACCTAAGCATCTGAAGTCAGCCTCCTACGGTCATAATAATCACGGGATCCAAGTAAACCTGGAAAAGCGTGATGTTCCCGAGAAAAAACTGGTCGGTGTAGATGTATTTATCGACTGGACCAGTGATGACCGTAACCCGGATGACCTCGGCAAGCGACTGGACGCAGACTGCGGTGAGGATATGAAACTCAAAATGATCACCAACCGCGGAGTTAAAGTGTATCCTGAGGGTCGTCCTGAGACCTTCTGCACCGATCACTGGAGATGCAGGTTCATAGCCAAAGATGCTTCAGCCGGTAATTACACTGAGATAAATGGTAAAGATGTTATTCAGTTACTTTCCAACCTGAATGACGCAGGCCATGACTGCATTAAAACCGAAAATCTCTACGAATTCGACGGAAAACGAGGGTTCTCACTCGGACAGGGAGAATAAACGGTTGAAAAAAAATAAGCCGGTAACCTCAGGTTGCCGGCTTTTTTTATATCATATTATGATCACATAATAGTAGTTCCCGCAGGGATCACGGTGCTTTTCTTCACGATCACGATTCCGTCCCTGACGTAGTGATATTTGTGATCACCGTCTTCAAGGTGAGTACCTCCTACGATTCGGACATCATGACCAATCGCCACGTTTTTGTCGATAATGGCATTGCTGATATAACATCTCTGTCCAATTCCCAATGCCGGGTCTTCATCTGAGGCTTCTTCAATAACCTTACGGTCCTGGAAGTAATCATTACCCATAATGATCGAGTTTTCTACCGTCGTCCCCTTACCGATCCTGGATCTGATACCAATAACAGACTGTACGATCCTGCTGGCTTCGATAATACAGCCTTCTGCCATAAGAGACTGTTCAAGTGTTGTTCCCATTAATTTCGACGCAGGAAGTAATCGAGCTCTGGTATAAATGAAGTTATCATTGTCATAGAGATTGAACTCCGGCACCGTATCAGCAAGAGACAGGTTAGCCTCGAAAAACGAACGTATAGTTCCGATATCTGTCCAGTAACCCTCAAATTCATAACTACATACGGTCTGCCCTTCTTCAAGACATTTTGGGATCAGTTCTTTTCCGAAATCAGTTGCCCCCGGGTTATCATCAAACAACTTGATCATGGTCTCACGATTAAAAATATAAATACCCATGGAAGCAAGATAATCTTTCCCTTCGTCCTTAAATTTCTGCGGCACCTCTGATTTCCAGTCCCCAAGCAAGTCGGACGAAGGTTTTTCTATAAATTTTTCAATGATCCCGTCTTTGTTGGTCTTCATAATCCCGAATCCGGTTGCATCTTCAGCATTGACCGGGATAGTGGCTACGGTAAGATCGGCATTATTCTCCTTGTGTCGCTGCAGCATATTACGGTAATCCATCTGATATAATTGGTCACCGGATAGAATAAGAACATGTTCGTAAGTATGATTCTCCATGTGGTGAATGGATTGCCGGACCGCATCTGCAGTTCCCTGAAACCAGTCCTGACTGTCTGTGGTTTGCTCTGCAGCAAGAATATCCACAAAACCACTGCTGAAGACATCAAAATTAAAGGTGTTTTTGATATGTCTGTTCAAAGAAGCGGAATTGAACTGGGTCAGTACATAGATCCGCCTGATATCAGAATTGAGACAATTTGAGATTGGAATATCCACCAGTCGGTATTTCCCGCCGATAGGCACAGCTGGTTTGGAACGTTGATCTGTAAGCGGAAATAATCGGGTACCCCTTCCACCACCTAATATGACTGCGACAACTGAACTCTTCATAATAACTAGTTTTCACTTTTAATCTTATTATACATACTGATATACTTTTTTGCAGAACTTCTCCAAGAGAAATCAAGTTTCATGACCTTAGTGATCATAGAAGACATTCTTTTCTCGTCATAATACATATCAACCGCTCTTTCAATAGCCTCTGCTGCATCAGGAAGATTGAACTCTTGAAAAGTAATACCATATCCCTCTTCCCGGCTGATATCTTTTACGGTGTCTTTAAGCCCTCCTACCGACCGGACGATCGGAATTGTACCATACCTCATCGCGAACATCTGATTCAAGCCACAGGGTTCCACTCTCGAAGGCATCAGAATAAAATCAGAACCTGCATAGATCTTATGAGCCAGCTGTTCGTTGTACTCCAGCGTAGCATCAAAATATCCCATATGGTCATGTTCCATATTAGTGAAAATTTCATGCAGCTGAGGATCACCGGTTCCTAGTAAAATAAAGTTTACTTCTTTCTCCGAATACAGGTAATTCCTGAAGAGATCAGGTAAAAGATCGGCTCCTTTTTCTCTTACAAGCCGGCCGATAAATGAGATCGTAGGTAATTCAGGATTCAACCCAAACTCATCACAGATCTGTTTTTTATTTTCTTTTTTCCCCTTTTTCCTGTTACGGAAACTATAGTTATGGTCCAATAGTGTATCCGTTGCAGGATCCCATATATCCGCATCAATACCGTTGACGATCCCAAATGATTTTTCAAACTCATCTCTGAAGAGTTGCTCCAGTCCATTGCTCTCGATACAAAGCTCTTCCATGTAGCTTTCACTAACAGTGCTGATCGCCCAGGCACATTTCAGTCCTGCAGCCAGAGAATTTAGCTGACCGTTCCAGTCAAGAAGGCCAATATTTCGCATTGAAAAGGCAGGAAGCAAAACGTACCGGTCAAGGCCGGCCCAGCCCTGGTACTCTGCATTATGCACAGTGATCACATTGGGAATATCAGACATCTCCCGATATCGATTACACTGAGAGAGCATAAAGGGGATCAGTCCCGTATGATGGTCATGACAGTGAATAATATCGGGGCGATCTTCGGATTCTTTCAGCCATTCCAGAACAATGATCTGAAAACTGACGAAGCGTTCAAATTCATCCCAGTACGCATGACCGGTCCAGGGATCGATATAAACTCCCGGTCGGTCGAATTTACCCGGAATATTAACCGCATAAAGGTCATAACCTAACTCATCATTGATCACTTTAAGGATCTGAAAAGAGACCGAGATCCCAGCCATCTCTATCTCTGATTCATAAATATGCTCATATTTCTGCCTGTTCAGCCAGGGAGTTTCATATTTAGGGATCACCACATCACAACTGTGATCAAGCTGGTTGAGATACTTTGGAAGTGATCCTACCACATCGCCCAACCCCCCAACTTTTGCAGCCGGATAACACTCCGCACTTATATGAAGTATGTTCATTATACCTTGAAACCCTCGGTTAGATTCTGCGTAATTAATTGTCCTGAATAAATAGGTAATCTTTGTGCTTCTTGCAAAGATTACGGACATTAAGATCGGTAAAATTAAACTAATTTAAACTAATACTTTAGGGCATAATGTCAGTCATCAATGTTAAGGATGTGTCCAAATCATTCGGTAAGAATAAAGCCGTAGATGAAGTCAGTTTTTCCGTTGAAAAAGGCAGGATATTCGGGCTGCTTGGACCAAACGGTGCCGGCAAGACCACTACCATTCGAATGATCAATTATATCATGATCCCGGATACCGGTGAAATTACCATCAATGGTACTCAAGCAGGTGCCGAAACTCAGAAGCTCATCGGCTACATGCCGGAAGAACGAGGGCTCTATAAAAAGATGAAAGTTCATGAGCAACTGATGTACCTCTCTGAATTGAAAGGAATGGATCATCGTGAAGCAAATAAAGCCATTGATTACTGGCTGGACAGATTTGATGCCATCGACTGGAAAAAGAAAGAGATCTCTGAGCTTTCAAAAGGAATGTCTCAAAAGATTCAGTTCATAGCGACCATTGCTCATGATCCTGATATCTATATTTTTGACGAACCATTCAGTGGACTGGATCCCATCAACAGTGAAATGCTGAAAGAGATCATCATTGAGCTGAAAAATCAGGGAAAGACCATCCTCTTCTCAACCCATCGTATGGAACAGGTAGAGCAAATGTGTGATGATATCTGCCTTTTCAATAATGGCAAGGCCGTATTAAATGGTAATCTGAGACAGATCAAAGCATCCTTTGGCCAGAATACGATCATGCTTGAATTTGAAGGAGACGGTTCGTTTCTGGATGAACTCGAAGATGTCCGCATCAATAACCGGTCTACAAATTTTGCCGAGATCAGAGTTCTGAACGGCCAGAATATGCAGGATATACTGAGCCACGCGATGAAAAGTGTACAGGTCCATAAATTTGAACGGGTAGAACCCACCCTTAATGAGATCTTTATCTCAACCGTTGGCGAAGATAATATCAAAAATGCACAGGTAGCTGAATAATGGATCTTAGTAAAATTTCGCTGGTAACAAAACGTGAATATCTGACCCGGGTCAGAAAGAAATCATTTATACTTTCCACCATATTAACTCCTCTTGCATTCGCTGCATTTATCGGGATCGTGGTATGGGTAACCGTTTCGGAATCTGAAGTAGAGAAAACCGTCGGGATCGTCGATCAGACCGGTGTTCTGTACAACCGTTTGTCTGATCTTAATACTTCCCGGTACACCGACCTGAGTGATGTGCCTCTGGATTCACTCCGAAAAAGGGTATTGAACGGTACTCTTGATGCATTCCTGGTTCTGGAGCAGTCTCTGATCGACAGTGCAAAAAGTCCAACCCTCATACATGGAGGAAGCGGCGGCATTTCCTTTCAGGCTGCGGTAAGAGGAGACCTTAGGGAAGTGGTCCGGGAAGAACGACTATCCAGTATGGATGTATCAGAAGAGATCCGGAATATATTTGAAACCCGTCCGGGACTTGAATCCCTTAAACTCACGGATGAAGGAGAAGAAAAGGATAATACTATCTTTGCATCAGCTTTTGGGTTTATTCTTGGACTGCTCATCTTTGGTGGTATTTTCGGATACGGTGCTATTTTAATGCGGGGAATTATCGAAGAGAAAACGAATCGTATTGTTGAAGTGATCGCTTCCTCAATACGACCGATCGAATTACTCTACGGAAAACTCTTCGGAATTCTTATGGTAGCTTTTACTCAGTTTGGGATCTGGATATTGTTTTATATGGGAATTTCAGTAGCTGCCGCCCCTATAGCCGGTATGATCATGAGTGCCCAGATGCAGAATCTTCCACCCGAAGCTACGGAAGCCGCTTCAGCAAACTTTGACCCGACCATGCTCGAGGGACTGGTGGTGGATCCTAGTATCTTTGTCTTTTTCTTTATCTATTTCTTGCTGGGACTGCTGATATACAGTGCCGTATTTGCAGCGATAGGCTCGGCAGTTGACTCCGAACAGGATACACAGCAGTTCATGATTCCGGTAATGATACCCATCTTTATAGGGTATTTTCTGAATACCAAAGTAATTGAAAACCCGGACAGTAGTATTGCTATTATTGCATCTCTGGTCCCATTTACCAGCCCGATCAATATGATCTCAAGGATTGCATCGACAGATGTACCGATATGGCAGATCGGGTTATCTATATTACTGCTTATGATCACCTTCGTAGGGGTGATGTGGCTTGCATCAAAGATCTACCGGGTAGGGATCCTGATGTACGGAAACAGACCTTCGTATAAAGATCTGGTGAAATGGATCCGGCAAGATTGATCTAATTTTGTTGAACCGATCGTAATGTCCGGATAACTCTGGGATCATATTCCTCACTGGCGTATGAACGCAGGACATCGGTCAATCCGAGTGCATCAAGGGTCTTGACTGCAGCATTCCGGATCCTTGGATCATAATCGTAAAGCAGCTTCTCAATTTCGGTCTCAATGTTAGCGATGCCTGCATTATGATTTGTGATCGCATTCAGAGCCATTATCCTGGTTCGGTACGGATAATCCGCCGATAAATAATTCATGGCGATCCTTCCAAGATTACCAGTGGTATCAGCAGAAATCCCTCTGCTCACAACATTAAGGGTCCGGACACCGGTGCTGTCGATGCTTTGCATTCTTCTTGCAAGACTGCTTATGGAGGCATTTTCACCTACTTTTATATAAGACTCCAAGGCTACACTAAACAGGCTGTCATTTTCGGCTTGCAGAATCGTATTACGAAGAGCTGACTGAACCTGTGCATTCCCGGGATATGCCGCCAGCGCTCTTGCGGCTGACAACCTGATATCAAGTGGTTCTGACCTAAGCTCAGATATAAAGGTCTGTTCCGTACCGGCATCTCCCCTCGTGATCAGATTAAGTGTAGCCAGCAGAGATGCTTTGACATCCGGATCTGATTCAAATGCCAGTGCATCATTTAAAGCCAGCTGCAGATCCTGATTATCTATGTAATTCCTAAGTCCTGAGGCAGCATCAATTCGTAGTTCTTTGTCTACGCTTCTGAGCTGATTGATCAGGAAACTGAATGGTTTGATCTCTTCGATGTTTAGTTCGTCATTCCCGTACTTTAAAACGGCGTATTCCAGTCCTGATATCGGATCCACATTTACACTGTCAAGATCTCCGGTCACCAGCAGTTCGGTCTCAACCGTATCCCCAAAACCAAACTGAGTTAATTTCAGATCTCTCAGAGATTCACTTCCCTCCTGATACGATTCAAAAACCAGTGTAAGATCATCTGCACTTTCATCAAATAGGTATTCCACCCTGTAGCCCGCATTGTTCATTGACAGGTCTGTCGATTCTTTTGTATCTGAAATGATCTTATTGAATTCCGGGAGCTCTCCCCACCAGTTTCCGGAAAATTGGTACCAATATCTCGCATACATCGGCCACTCTATTACGCCTTCGTAGAGATTTAGTAATCCGGTTACTTTTTCTCTGATAAGGTCTGTCATAAAGCGATTATCGTCCTTCGGATCAATATTTATGTATTGATTCCATACCTGGATAGAATTTAGCTCGCTATCACCCTGAAGTGCAGCTGCATCCGGCAACAGTGTAGCTCTAAGAAACTCCATTTTCTCCATTTCAGTACCAACGGCAAAATTTCGCTGATAAGATCCGAACCACTGGGAGATCAGCCCTCTCCGAATTTGAGTGCGAATATCACCCAGGTTTTCATATACCACTATTACCCCGGCTCCGAATTGCACCTCTTCCCAGAAATGATCGGGGAGTATGATTATCTGAAGAAATTCATAAGGGTATTCATAGGAGAATCGTCCCTCCAGTTCCTTTAAAGAACTAACCGCTGTGTTCAGGTACCCTGAAACCTGTTCAGTATGAAATCTTCCGCGATTGTGATAGATATTAACTTTTTTGATCCCGGATATTGCCTGCTCATGATCAAAATTACCGGTAGCAAGGAATAACTGAGTAAGAGGAATTTCTTCGTTGCTGACCCAGTGAACTTTTTTCATTTCCGCAGAAACGATCTCATCTTCTTTCTTTAATCCGCTAAAAACAACTTCAGTAGTAGCCGGAATCGTTAAATATGCATCGACATTTGCACTATTAACCGGATTGTCAAAAACCGGTAACCAATGGTGGAGTGATCCCGGGTTCAAAGAGGTCCACAAATTATTCAAATGGTCTTTATGTAAACCGTAATCGGATGAGGACTGAAAGGTGATGTAGAGCTCCGCAATATCACCGGTATTCATTGTATCCGGTAAATTTATGATAAGGCTGTCACCCTGTACTATGTAATCAATACTGCTGGCGCCCATACTTACTCCTTCAATTGCAATATCAGAAGTATTCATTAACACCTCCGTAAGGCCCGGCCTCAAAGCAGTAATGGTATATCTGACAATTCCTTTGATCAGAACTTCGTCCGGTACCACCTCGGCATTCAATAATACATCAGTCACATCATAGTGATGTCCGGGATATGCTTCATAGTCCCAGTTCAGGTCAGCGCTCTGTGCCGACAATGAGCTGAACATTCCAAATGCGATACAAATAAAAGCTGTTATTTTCTTAATGCTGATCATTTTCTGTATTGTTCTATAATTTTCATGATCTGTGGATGCAATTCAGTATTGGCAGAGAACCCGTTTCCTCCGGATATCGTCTCTTCCCCTTCCATATCACTGAAGATCCCTCCGGCTTCTGTAATTACCGGAAGTAAAGCCGCTGCATCCCAGATATTCAGCTCCGGATCAAACATTATATCTGCCCTGCCTGTAGCTACCATCATATGTCCGTAAGCATCACCCCAGGTTCTGTGTAAGCGGGTACTATCAAGTAGTGCATTCAGAAGTTTCTCATACCCGAGTTCACGGAACAGGGTCATGTCGGTCGTAAGAAAAGTTGCCTCAGACAAGGTTGAGGTATTTCTTACTGAACATTTCTCACCATTCAAAGTAGCTCCCATATTCTGAGCAGCAGCACATAATTCACGTAAGGCAGGAGCATAAATAACACCTGCCACAGCCTTTTTCTTGTACGTAAGCCCTATCAGCGTAGTATAGAAAGGAACTCCGTGAATAAAAGACCGGGTGCCGTCAATTGGATCCAGGATCCATTGATAGTCAGATCTTTCCCGTACAGCACCAAATTCTTCCCCCACAATTCCGTGGTCCGGGAAACGTTGTTCAATAATGTCACGTATAATTTCTTCGGTTTCTCTGTCAGCGACGGTTACCGGCGATTCATCGGATTTGAAGTCTACTTCAAGGTTTTTACCAAAATACCTAAGTGTATGTTCTCCACCGATTTTCGCAAACTCAACAGCAGATGCCAGTAAATCTTTATGCATTAAAATTGTATATTAATAGTATGTGACTTTAACATTTAGAAGGCGTTATAGATTCATGAAAAAACTTCTTTCATCTGCTCTTTTGATTCCTGTTGTCCTCGGAGGTCTCAGTGATCTTAATGCTCAGGGAACAACCGAATTCCAGAGCGCTTCCGTTGTACTTTCGAATGAGTCAAAGTTAACGATTAATGGGCAATCAAATGTAAACGATTTCAGCTGCGTTTCGGAGCATGATCTTGAAAATGACTCCCTCTCCTACCAATATAATTTCATGGGTACCGATGTCGAATTACAGGGCAATCCACTCACCTTAAAGGTCGACAATTTCAATTGCGGAAAACGCGGGATCAATCGGGATTTCAAGAAAACGCTGAAACACGAAGAATATCCGGAGATCAGGATCAATGTTAAACAATTGAACGGACGTGAGTCTCTGGATTCCCTTCCAACAATGGCCAGAGTGGATATTGAACTGGCCGGAGTTACCAAAGAATTTGATATTGACCTGTCTGAAGTTAGTCTTTATGAAGATAAAACCCAGGTTAAAGGTAAGAAGACTCTCCGCATGTCTGAGTTTAATCTGAATCCTCCCTCTCCGCTATTCGGGCTCATCAAGATCAAGGATGAAATGGTGATCGATTTTAATCTGATCATTGTAGGACAGTAAGCCAAAAAAGTCTTTAAATAGTAAAAGGCGGATGGTATCACCACCCGCCTTTTTCCTATGAGGTCGGTATTATTAGAAGCTTATGACGGCTTCTAAAACGACTCCGCTAAATTCTGCGCCTTCGAACTTGGTTCCGTTCCAACCGTTACCATCATAAGTAGAGGTAACATATTCGATCTTAGCCAGTACGTTTTGAGTCATAAACCATCCTGCACCAAGGTTCAGTCTGGTAATGTCAATGGATTCGGAAGCATCGGTCTGCTCACCGGTTACCATATTATAACGTCCACCTACGTAAAGGTCTTCGTCTGCGCCAAATCTGTACAGAACTTCTGCACCATACTGATTGAATCCACCACCAATGTCATCATCACCATTATTCACGAATTCAACTACACCAAATACTTCCAGTCCCTGGAATTTGATGAATGGGTTGAACTGAATGGCAGTCTGATAAGCAAATCTTGGGTTAAATCTTGGAAGGAAGTCGCTGTCGCCGCTAACTTCACCAGTAAGAAGCTGATAGTAACGTGCACCGGCACGGTCACCATTATACAGATAGTCGCGGGTACCTTTGTCCGTACTGTTATATACAGAACCGGTCAGGCGTACTCTCAGGTCTTCATTTACCTGGCTGTCATATCCAAGCTTAGCAAACATGGCAATACCATCGTCGCCAGGGAGCGGACGCTGATTTAATCGTCCATTACTGACACCAACTACTCCAAAGATATCATTGGCGAAGTAACTGAATTCGGCAAATGGCTCGGTAGAGAATGAATCCATAATGTAATTACCTACAAAAGGATTAAAGATCGCACGAGCGTTATCTGATCTTCTGAAATGAGTGTCACCGTAGTTGATCTCATCCATACCGAAACGGAATCGGGCGTTCTGCATGAATTCTTCAGCAAAGCCTTCTTCAATAAAGTCGAGTCGGTCTATCTGGAAATAACCACCTTTTACCCATGCTTCAGAGTGGTGCTTAGAAGACAGGTACGTTCGCAGGTGCATTCTTAGTCCATTTTCGATTTGTACGTCGAAGTTCAGGTTAGCCGTTGGCAGAGCAAAGTTATTAGAAAGATCTACCAGTGGATCTGCGGCAAAATCGTTGGACTGAGTAAGTGCATGGAACTGAATGGCGAAGTCGCCACCGGTTCGTACATACAATCCCTCAAATTCAACGTCTGTCGTTTTAGGAGCTTCAAATACATTCAGTCCGCGTTTGTCCGGCGGGCGGAAAAATTGAAGATCTTGAGCAATCTGTGCGACTGCGTAGCTACTGCCCAAAACAAGGGCTAATACAGTTATAAATAAGGATTTGGTTAGGTTTTTCATGACCTTAGGATGGTTGAGTTGATATTTATTGTATAAATTTTGCTGCAAAGTGGACCTGAACATCTTCACCGGTCTTAATAGAACCCAGCATAGCTGTTGGCGGATCTACTTCGTAGTCTGTCATATTGATTGGTTGTGTACCGTTGAAAGTCACAGAGCCGTCGTCGTTAACCATATAGGCTGCTTTGATCTGGACCGTCTTGGTTACTCCGGCTATGGTGAGTTCACCATTTGCCATAATGGAGTCGGCGCTCATCTCAGAAACTTCGGATAGATTAAATGTGATCTCAGGGTTTTTTTTCTCCTTTAATGCACCTTTTGTCTTTTTATCCATCATTCCCTTGCCGCTTTTGATCTGATCTACAACCACGGTGAAAACCAGGCTTTGAATTCCGGTGAGGCTGCCATCTTCCATAGTGAAAGTTGCTTCTCCGGTGAATTCTTCTGCAACTGATTCCCAGTCATGAAGAGTAGATGTTCCGGAAATTGTTACTTCACTTTCCGGTTGCGCAATCGTATAAGTTTGCGCGATCAATGGACTTGAGATTAGCGTCATAATTATTATCAGCATCGCTTGCTTCATATCGACCTCCGATTTTTATTTTTATGAAGGATGCGTCAGTAAGTAACCCATGCTAGATGAAGAAATAATGAAGCATATATCATTAATTTCATATATAACTTCAAGAAGTTGTTATACAGCTACTTACCGACAAAACATAATCAAAATTATTTTGATAAATAAAATTAAGAGTGTGTATTTTCTGAATTCTAACCCATACCTCATATAAATATTGGACGTGCAGCAAACAATTAACTACCTGAGCAAGCAGTTAAATTATTCATCAAAACAGATTAAGACCGTCGCTGATTTTATTGAAGACGGCGCAACTATACCCTTTCTGGCAAGATATCGAAAAGAGGCAACCGGCGGACTGGATGAAGAGCAGCTTCGGGAGATCCGTGATGCAGTAGAACAGCATAAAAACCTGCTTTCCAGAAAAGACACTATCCTCAAAAGCATTGAGGAACAGGGTAAATTATCAGATGAATTAAAACAAAAGATAGAAGCCTGTACCGATATTAAAGTGCTGGAAGATCTCTACCTCCCTTACAAACAAAAAAGAAAAACACGCGGCGACAAGGCTAAAGAAAAAGGTCTTGAACCACTTGCAGCAATGATCTGGGATCAGGAGATCACCGAAGGAGATCCGGAAGCACGTGCGAAGGAATTCATAAATGAAGAGCTCGAGGTTCTGAACACGGAGGATGCTTTTAAGGGAGCCACCGATATTGTTGCCGAATGGATTAATGAAAGCATTGAGGTGAGAGAACAACTTCGGGTGATCTTTAAAGAACATGCAACCATAACCACTAAAAAGAATCCTGCTCTCAAAGAAAGAACAAATTTCGAAGATTATTATGAATTTTCGGGTAAAGCTAAACACCTGAAAGCTCACCAGGTTCTGGCTATCAACCGGGGTGAAAAAGAAAATGCCCTCTTTGTTCATACAGAATTGTGGGAAGAAAGAACACTGGAGACGATCGACGATATCGTCATCAAAAATGACCGGAGTATCTTTACCGAATATTTGCAGGATGCTGTCGAAGATGGTTATAAAAGACTTCTTTTTCCTTCGCTGGAGAGAGAACTCAGAAATGAATTAACAGATATGGCTGATGCCCATGCCATTGAAACTTTTGCAACCAATTTACAGAATCTGCTTATGCAGCCCCCTTTGGATCATAAAATGATCATGGGAATTGATCCGGCATTCAGGACAGGCTGTAAAGTTGCCGTGATCGATCAAACCGGAAAATATCTGGATGGCACAACGATCTACCCTACACCGCCTCATAATAAAGTAGCTGAAGCCGAGCATAAGATTGAAAGCCTGTTAAAAAAATATGATATAGATCTGATCGCCATTGGCAACGGTACGGCCAGTCGTGAAACAGAACAGTTTATTGCTGACCTGCTAAATAAGAAAAAGTCTGATCGTGAGCTCAACTACCTGATCGTAAACGAGGCCGGAGCATCCGTTTATTCAGCCTCCAAAGTTGCCAGGGAAGAATTCCCGGATCTTGATGCTGCCCAGCGCGGTAATATATCTATTGCACGAAGAGTACAGGATCCGCTGGCAGAACTGGTAAAGATCGACCCTAAATCGATCGGTGTGGGATTATATCAGCATGATGTAAATCAGTCTCAGCTGGGCTCTAAACTGGATGATGTGGTTGAAAGTTGCGTGAATGAGGTCGGAGTGAACCTGAATACGGCATCCGCTCCTCTTCTGTCACATATCTCGGGCCTCAGTAAAAGAGTGGCCTCTAATATTGTCAAACAAAGAGAAGAGAAAGGAATCTTCAGATCCAGAGATGAGATCAGGGAGATCGAAGGAGTTGGTGATTTCCGATTTCAGCAGGCTGCAGGCTTTATGCGAATACCCGAATCTGTAAATCCTTTAGATAACACGGCAATTCATCCGGAGAGCTATGAGAAAACTGAAAAATTATGCAATCTCTTTAATATTGATCTGGAAAGACTGAGTACCGAAAAAGACCGGATCGATTCCATCTTCCGGGATGCAGATCTTAATACTATTGCCGGGAAGATCGGTGTGGGAGTCCCAACCCTTGAACTGATCATCGAAAACCTTCAAAAGCCGGGAAGAGATCCCCGCGAATCACTGCCTAAACCTTTACTGCGTAGTGATATCATGAAGATGGAAGATCTGACAGCCGGTCAGACCATGGAAGGAACCGTGAGAAATGTGGTAGATTTTGGCGCCTTTGTCGACATTGGCGTTAAGCAGGACGGCCTGCTTCATATCTCTAATATGAGTACGAACAGACGGATCGATAATCCACACGATGTAGTGAGTGTTGGAGACATCATAAAAGTAGAAATTCTTTCACTGGATCTTGAACGCGGAAGGATCGGTTTAAAGTTATTAGATTGATCTTTCATCAGGCATAAACTCGGAGTATCACCCTTTATGGATCATGCACAGGAATTAGAGAAGAAGTACCACTTTCAGGTTTATAAGCGATTTCCTATCACCCTTTCTCATGGAAAAGGGGCACTGGTCTGGGATACCGAAGGAAATGAATATATTGATTCCTATGCCGGTCTCGCCGTCAATAATCTTGGCCACTGCCACCCTCGAATTGTGAATGCTATTCGAGAGCAATCCGACAGGATCCTTCATGCCTCCAATTTCTATTACTCTGAACCTCAAAGTGAACTCGCTAAAAGGCTGGCTGAGATCTCCGGACTGGATCGTGTCTTTTTCTGTAATTCCGGCGTAGAGGCTATGGAAGCCTGTGTAAAGCTTGCCCGGAAATGGGGACGTAAGCAAGGTAAAAATGGGAACTTGATCACCCTGAGTGAAGGATTTCACGGAAGGTCTGTAACCACAATAGCAATGGGTATGCAAAGTTACCGGGAGGGTTTTGATCCAATGCCCGAAGGATTTGAGCAGGTTCCTTTCAATGACTTTGAGGCATTGAAACAAGCAGCGGATGAAAATACGCTGGCAATCGCCTTTGAGACCGTACAGGGATCCGGTGGGGTCAATGTGATCGATCATGATTTCATGCAGAAAACCCGCCAGCTTTGCGATGACCTGGATATTCTGCTTATCATAGATGAAGTACAGTGCGGTATAGGCAGAAGCGGTAAATTCTTTGCTTACGAGCATTTTGGTATTCAGCCGGATATCGTTGCAACCGCTAAAGCCCTTGCCGGAGGCATCCCCATAGGTGCTATAATGGCCCGTGAAGAAGTCAGCCAGGCCTTTGATTACGGAGATCATGGAACCACTTTCGGAGGTAATCCTTTTGCAACGCATGTAGCACTGGCTGCATTAGACATTATTAAAGAGGAAAACCTGCTGGAGCAAGCCAGGGAAAAGGGGACCTATATGATGAGCGAGTTAAAAGAAAAGCTGTCCGGATTCCCTATGGTCTTGGATATACGTGGACTTGGCCTGATGATCGGTGTCGAACTGGATCAGCCGGCCAGACCTGTTGTTGACTCAATGTTCCAACAAAAGATCCTGGCTAATGCAGCACACGGTACCGTAGTCAGATTTCTTCCGCCTCTCGTGATCACCAATGAACAGATCGACCGGATAATTGATGCATTGGTCAATTCTCTTAAGCAGCTCTGAGAATTCTATCTTCGGATCTGCTGAACTTTCAGATAGAAGCCGATCTGCATCTCCACAATATTTTCAAAATTCATAAAAGGCGCCAGGCTTGCAGACCGAAACCAGACATTCGATCTTCGTCTTACATTCCTGGCCCGGAATGTGATCCCCTGAGTACCCTCCACTTTCACTCCTTTGATCCATTCCAGGGTCAGGAGCACATCCTGATCAGTGCTTAAATTATATTTTGTCAGATCCACATTGATCAGTCCCGGTTCAGACGGAGCTTCTATGATCACATTTTCAGGCAGGAGATTCCTGCCTGTTTTCTCTTCGGTAAATTCATAGAGGTTTACCCTTAAGAGTAATGGAGCTTTATTTATATGATTGACAGTGAAATGGGCTGAATTGATAACTGTTTCACGATCTATCCGGATGAGTCCCCCGATTTCTGTCCCTAGCATGGTAGTTCCAAAGCCAATACTTTGCCCCCTGCTTCGTAAAACATGTCCTAAATTCTTCGGATCGTCATAGCCCCGGGCTTCAACTCCCACCTCTTCAAGATCATAGACCACCGGACTCATTCTCACAACAGCTTCGTCTTTAAGCTCTCTGACCGTGATATCCCGAACTTCATATCCGATCGCAGAGAAGGTGATGCGATCAGATTCATCCTTATAATTTAACCGAAAATTGCCAGACTCATCACTTACTGTGCCACTGGATAATTTGATGATCCCGATGTTCACAAAAGGGATAGGTTCCCCTGTTGAAAGATCCTCCACAAGACCCCTGACTTCCTGCATAGCATTCAAAGAGAGTGGAATGACAATTAGTATAAATACAGACAGCAACTTCTTCATATAGGATATATAAGATCCCCTGCGAAACTTAATCCGGTATGCCTCAATGGAAATTATTCTTAAGTATTGAAATTACTTCTTCAACTTCTTCTCTGCTTACCTGGAAGTGAAATGTAGCTCTGATCGTATTCGGACCAAATGGGATCATTGCTACTCCTTCCTTATCCAAAATCTCTAACACCTCAGCAGCTGTATGCGTGATCGTGTCGAACATTAGGATATTGGTCTCCAGAACATTCAGATCTACCTTGAAATCATCAAGACCGGCTATCACCTCGGCGACCATTCTCGCATTTTTATGATCCTGTTCCATATGCTTCCAGTGGTTATCCAGGGCATATTCTGCCGCAGCTGCAAGTAGTCCCACCTGCCGCATCCCTCCTCCCCACATTTTTCTGTAGCGTCTTGCTTTGCGGATCATTTCCTCTGATCCCAGTAACATGGATCCTACCGGGGCACCCAGTCCTTTGGAGAAACAGACCGATATTGTATCTGCTATTTCACCGAAATAAGAGGCTTTTACTCCGCTGGCTACAATTGCATTCCAGATCCTGGCACCGTCCACGTGTACTCTCAGGTTTTCTTCATCCGCAAAATCTTTGATCGCCTTCAGCTCTTCTTCCGTATAACAAACCCCTCCCCCCTTATTGGTGGAGTTTTCAATGCAGATTACTTTAGTAACCGGTTCCCAGTCAAACTCACCTCTGGACCGGTTCTGAAGCATCTCCGGACGGATCTTACCCCTTTCCCCGTGTACGGTCTGAATTTGCACTCCGGAAAGAAAGGGGGTAGCGCCTGTTTCATAATTAAAGATGTGTCCTTTTTCGTCGATGAGGATCTCATCTCCTGGTTCAGTAAGCACTTTGATACCGAGTTGGTTAGACATGGTACCACTGGGTACAAAAAGTCCGGCCTCCATTCCAAACCTAGCCGCTACTTTTTCCTGAAATGCATTTACGGTCGGATCCCCCGCAAACACGTCATCTCCTACTTCGGCCATGGTCATTGCCTGAAGCATTTCAGGAGTTGGTTTTGTTACCGTATCACTTCTTAGATCGATCATTTTACTATTTTGCTTTTTCATTCGCATGGAATATAATGGAAAGCATTAGTTTACTTAAAAGAACAAATCCTTCTTCGTGAAAAATAATATTAAAGTGGCTCTCATACAGGAGCCACCGGTGTATCTAAATCTTGAGCTTTCAGTAAATAAAGCCCTCCAACTGATCGGGGAGATCGTGACTGAAAAACCGGACCTGATCGTATTCCCTGAAACGTGGTTGCCGGGTTATCCGGTCTGGCTGGATTATGCACCAGAAGCGGGTATATGGGGGCATGAGCCCAGTGCAGTGATCTACAGACTGCTTACTCAGAATGCCATTCAGAAAGGCGATCAGTTTGTACAGCGTTTAAAAGATTCCGCTGCTGAACACGAGGTTACGATCATAATGGGTGCTCATGAATTACAAGGGAGAAGTCTTTACAATTCTCTGATTCATATCACTAAAAAGGGGCAATCCCATATTCATCGTAAACTGATGCCAACCTATACAGAAAGACTAATATGGGCACAAGGCGATGGTTCCACTCTAAATGTTATCGAAGAGAATGGATATCGTACCGGAGGACTTATCTGCTGGGAACACTGGATGCCTCTTGCTCGGGCGGCAATGCATTCCAAGAATGAACATATTCATATTGCACAGTGGCCGATGGTAAAAGAACTGCATCAACTGGCTTGCCGAAATTATGCCTTCGAAGGACAATGTTACGTGATCGCTGCCGGTTGCGTATTATCAAAGCAGGATATGCTGGACGGAATCCACACGGTAATCGCCAATGAAGAAGATAGAATAGCTGTGGAATTGATAGAATCCATCCCTGTTGATAACAGGGAACTGCTGCTTAAAGGTGGCAGTTCTGTAATTAAACCAGACTCCGGATACCTTATCGAACCTCAAATGAATGTTAAAGAAACAGTTTTTGCAGAGCTTGACCTTAATAAAACGATCGAAGGAAATTTGTATCTGGATACAACCGGCCATTATTCAAGACCGGATATTTTTCAACTCACCGTTGATGAAAATCCGAAGTCAGATCATGACAAAGAGAGCTGCTCTTGAATATTGATGCTAAATATGACCTGATAATCGCAGGTGCAGGACTCTCCGGACTCAGCCTTGCATGGTATCTCGCTAAAGGAGGATATAAAGGCGAAGTACTTATTGTGGATTCAACCTTTGCTCCGGTAAACGATAAGACCTGGTGTTTCTGGTCGAACGGTGAAGCACCCTTTGAACAGATCATCTTTCAGTCCTGGTCCAACTCATTTATATCGGCTCTGGATTATTCAAATGTAGAAGAGCTGGTAAGTTACAGCTACCATTGTATCCGAAGCGGAGACTTTCGTGAATTTGTTCTCAAAAGCTTAAAATCATTCAGGAATTTTACCCTGCTTGAAGAAGACATCCTGGATTTTTCCTCTAACTCAAAAAAAGCGGCTCTTATCACTAAGAGCGGTGACACTTACCTTGCTAATCAAATCTATCAGAGTGTAAAGAAACCCAAAGAACTCAAAAAGAAAAAGATCTCTGATGCGTTGATCCAGCATTTTCTTGGATATGAGATCCGGACAAAAGAAGAAATTTTTGATCCGCATACGTTTACCCTGATGGATTTTGATGAGGCATTCGGTGATAAAGGTGTAGCTTTTATGTACGTGCTCCCTTTCGAAACCAACAGAGCACTTCTGGAATACACTATCTTTTCAGCTTCCCCCCTAGATAAAGATGATTATCGTGATAAGATCAATGATTATCTGAAACGGCGATATAATATAGGACCTGATCAGTTCGAGATCAGCAGAGAAGAGTACGGAGAAATACCAATGGAGATCAGGCCTTACATCCCCTATTATGAACAGAATGTCATTAATATGGGAACCGTTGGAGGCCTGACCAAACCCAGTACCGGTTATACTTTTATTCGTATTCAGGAATATACCAGAAAAGAAGCCGCAAGGATCATTGCAGGAGAATCTCCAAAGCCCCCGGAGCGGAATAATAAACGCTTTGAGTTTTATGATTCACTGCTACTAAATATTCTGGCCAATCATTCTGAAATAGGTGTAAAGATTTTCAGAGATCTGTTTGACCGCAATAACGTGGATGAGGTCTTCAAATTCTTAGGCGAAGAAACTTCTCTACTTCAAGACCTTAAGATCATGTCGTCTGTGCCTTATATTCCTTTTATCAAGGCTATCTTCAACCGTTGATGAAACGATTGGATTAGTTAAGTTGTTGATAATACTGAATCGAAAGTCAAAAAAATAAATCTAATTTTATTATGACTACCGATAAGTTAAAAGGATACACCGAAGACCTATATACACTGCTGAAGCACACACAAAATGTGGTGAGAAAGCAGAAGAATTCAGATAAATTATCCCATTCTAAAGCGGTAAACCTCCTCCATCAGATCGACATTAGCTTAAGTAACCAGATCAATCACATTGAATCCAACGAAGATTGGCACGAAGATGATCTGAAGTCCAGTATCAAAGAAAAACTGGGGTCACTCACAGGTAAGATCGCAGGCTATATCGATAGTGCCCGTGAAGATGCCGAGTCGAAAATGCTCAGAGATGACTATACCGCATTAAGTTTCATTGCCACAGGATATACCATGCTGCACACAGCCGCACTGGCTGCGGATGAAGCAGAATTAGCTTCCTTCAGCAATGATAGTCTAACCACGATCGCCGGTTTAATAACAGAGACCAGCCGCATTATTCCACATGTAGTAGCTGAAGAAATAGGGTCCCCTCAAATAGCTGAAAAGGCAGAGGAGAATACACAAAGATCCTGGAAGCCAGAAAATATGATGGAAGAAGCCTAATCATAGCACGATTATCTTTTTAGCAAAGCTCGGTTTATACCGGGCTTTTTTTATTTTTGATTTTTATCAGCTTTTCTGAACATTCATTTAATAAGTTTAGAATAGTACAGGGGTGATATGAAATACAAACTTGAGGTTGATATTGACCTTCCCAGAAATGAAGTGATCCTGCTTTTTGATAATCCGGACAACCTTTCAAAATGGCAGGAAGGTTTGATCTCATTTGAACAACTCGAAAAAACCGATGATCGGGTCGGTTCTACTGCAAAGCTGCTTTACGATATGAATGGCAGAAGGATCGAGATGAAAGAAACTATTACTAAATACGATCTTCCGGATGAATTCTCAGGGACCTATGAGGCTGATGGAATGTGGAATGGACAGAGGAACCTCTTCATAGAGCTTAACGAAAAACAGACCCGGTGGGTCTCTGAATCAGAATTTAAAGGAACCAACTTAATAATGAAGATCATGACCTGGCTGATGCCGGGAGCCTTCAAAAAGCAAAGCTACAAATATATGATTGCTTTTAAGGACTTTGCTGAATCTCAGTCTGAATAAAGAAACTGTGATAAAATAGCTGTAACTGCCGTTTCAGCCCTAAGACGGTTTTTACCCAGGGATAAAAGCGTTGCATTCTTTTTAATTACCAGTTCAATTTCCCGATCGGAAAATCCTCCTTCCGGACCCACCAGCAATAAATTTTTCTTGTTCTTGAGATCCGTGGGTCTTTCAGGATCTGTATCCATTGATGCCATTAAGGGATGGTGATCCTTATAATGATCGAGTACTTCGTCAAGGGAACCCATAAACCGTACTGCAGGCAACCAGGATCTCTTGGACTGTTTAAAAGCTGATAGAACAATACTTTCAATTCTTTCCATTTTGACCCGGCTTCTCTCTGAATGGTCTGCTTCAAAAAGGCATATTTCCCAGGCGCCAAGTTCCACCGCTTTTTCTACAGCAAATTCCAGCCGGTCCCGCTTTTTAACGACTCCCATAGCTAATACTTTCTTGATATCGGGCTGGTTTAGCGACCTGATCTCACTGATCCTTGCCGTAACCGATCCTGTATTAACGGACTGAATATCACAATAATAGATCTTCCCGCTGCCATCCGCTATGTGTATTCGATCTCCTTCTTTAAAGCGTAAAACACGACTAATATGCCTTGCTTCCTGTCCTTCGATCTCGATGGGTATGGTGGGATCGATCTTTTCAGCCGGCACGTAGAATAGATTTTCCATATCAGCCTGTTTTCCTTTTATAGGGTGCTCCAGGCTCAAATGATGTTTCACCGGTTTCAAGCATAAGTTCTATATAGGGTATGCATAAACCACATCCGGTGGAGCATATATTCTGCTTCTGAAGTTCAGACACCGATTTTATCCCTTCTTTCTCCGCATATTCTCTGATCACTTCAAAGCTTCGCTTATGGCAGATGCACTTATCTACACGAAAACGACTCATGACTGCTGAAAATGTTTTCCCAATTTTAAGCCCTGACCCTGGTAATTGCTGTCTATCTCTTCCCCGTATATAAAGTCCGGATGTTCAGCATTAGGTTCAAACTGCATACTGAAAAGGGTCTGACCGTCCTCGATCATAAAAGGTACATCATGCGATCTTACTTCCAGAACAGCACGAGCTCCCTTATCTTCAACAGTTCCGCCGAATCCGCTGTCAAAGAACCCGGCATAATGGGTTCTAAGTTCTCCTGATCCGGTGTCGTAGGCCATCATCTCGCAGGCCAGATGGGCTGGAACGCGGATCCTTTCTTTAGAAGCAAAAATATAAAAAGCCTCTGGTTCCAGAATATATTCAGGATCTGACTGAGCATAGATGGGTTCCCAGAATTCGTCCACTTTGTAGTGGCCAATATTATCCAGATCGATATAATTATTATGCTTTTTTGCTTTATAGCCAATGATCTCTCCCGGTTCGCCATGCAGCTGCACACTCATGAACAGTCCCTGATTTACCTTGATCTTTTCCAAGGACATTGGTTTTACATCCTCATCAAATAGAAGAGGGTCAGCTGAGTGGATCCTGAGTATGTCCTGGTCTGACATAACCTCAAAACCATGACGCACACGAAGTTGGTTCAGTCTCTGACCAGTCCTGACTTTTATTGAAAAAGATTTCGGTACTACTTCCAGGTACAATTTGCCTTTGTAGCCTGCCGTAACTTCCTCAAAACGGTGTGAATAATCCGTGATCACCCGTGTAAAGACATCAAGTCGGCCGGTTGAACTCTTTGGATTCGCTTTTGCTGTCAGGTTTTCAAGAGAATTAAATCGGAACTTCTCATCTCCGCTGTTGAAGATCTCGTTATTTGATTGGGGAAGGTTCAGGGTTTCCAGTAAAGGGATGATGTAAACACAGTTCTGCTCAAGTACAGCACCTTCTTTTATAGAAAAGGAATATTGCTCAAGTTTGTTCAGCTTTTGTTCTACTGTTTCACCTTCAGGGAGAAAACTGCATCTGACACGGTACGCCATTTCACCCAGTCTTAAATCCAGTGAATTTGGCTGAAACTGGTTATTCTGAATTGGATAATCAGGATGTGAATTCAGTATTCCCAGTTCGTGAAGAACTTTCAATTTTTGAACGGGTAAAACACCCTTAGTGCGTTGATTTATATTTACGGAATTGTCGGGCATATACAGCTTAATTTTTGAAGAAGATACCAAAGATGCACAATTAGGAAAATTCTAATTCTGTCAATCTTAGATTGATTTGGGTCCTGTATCTAAACTAACAACCAATTATGTAATAAGATCTTAACTGCGGTGGCAGGTGCTCACTTCTTTTATTCTACCAAGTACTAATAATTTCTAATACATAATTGTAGTCTTTGATTTTCTTTTATGTAGATAAATTTTAGATTTGCATTAAATACGTTTTTTCGGGGACAAATAAAGAGATTTACAGGTGCTATTTAATTCAATAGATTTTGCCGTATTCCTGCCATTAGTGTTCTTTCTCTATTGGGCAATAAAAGACAGGAAATTACAAAACATACTATTACTTTTTGCCAGCTATGTGTTCTATGGGTGGTGGGACTGGAGATTCCTTTCCCTTATCATTTTCAGCACTTTAGTTGATTATTCAGTAGGAATAGCCTTACAGAAAACTCAAAATAACAGAAGCCGGAAAGGTCTGTTACTTGTCAGCATATTAGTTAATCTGGGCTTCCTTGGCTTCTTTAAATATTACAATTTCTTTCTGGATAACTTTGTAGCTGCTTTCACCTTTTTTGGGCATGAAATAAGTGCTTCATCTCTAAACATTATTCTTCCGGTAGGTATCAGCTTTTATACTTTCCAAACGCTCAGCTACACGATCGATGTTTACAGAGGAAAGCTTAATTCATCCCAAAACTTTATTGCCTTTGCATCATTTGTAAGTTTTTTCCCTCAACTGGTTGCCGGGCCTATCGAGCGGGCCACTCATTTATTGCCACAGTTTACCAAAGACAGATTATTTGACTATCACTTTGCTACAGACGGTTTAAGACAGATCCTCTGGGGTTTGTTCAAGAAAGTGGTGATTGCTGATAATTGTGCCCGCTTTGCTAACATGATTTTCAATAATCATACTGAATATAGTTCAGCAATGTTAATTCTCGGGGCACTGTTCTTTACATTTCAGATCTATGGGGATTTTTCAGGTTATTCCGATATTGCAATCGGTACAGCCCGACTTTTTGGCTTTGACCTGATGAGAAATTTTGCATTCCCCTATTTTTCAAGAGATATCGCTGAGTTCTGGAGAAGATGGCATATATCTCTTTCAACCTGGTTCAGAGATTATCTGTATATCCCTCTAGGTGGAAGCCGTGGTTCCAACTGGCTGAAAATTCGAAATGTATTTATCA